>JAFEEP010000141.1 GCA_018241045.1 Pseudomonadota bacterium
CCTCGAAACGTGCAGACATGGGAAAGCTCCAGAAGTTGAAACCGGGTCTGCGCCTGCTGCTATTAAAAAAGAGGGCAGGCGAGCGCCCATGCAGCGGCCACGGCTTTGCTGTTGTGGTTGTGGGCCGGCGCGGTGCATGGGGAGAAATTGGGAATAATGGGCGCCATTGTAGGGGCGTCACCATGGCCCCGTCCCGCTCACCGTTCAACCGCCCTGTTTCCATGTTGCCCACGCATACACGCACCGTGTTCTATATCTCCGACGGCACCGGCATCACGGCCGAGACCTTCGGCAATGCCATCCTGGCCCAGTTCGATATGAAGCCACGCCATGTGCGCCTGCCTTTCATAGACACCGAGGACAAGGCACACCAGGCGGTGCGCCAGATCAACCACACGGCCGAGCTGGAGGGCAGGAAGCCCATCGTCTTCACCACGCTGGTGAACATGGAAGTGCTCAAGGTGATCCAGGACGGCTGCAAGGGCATGCTGATGGATATGTTCGGCACCTTCGTGCGCCCTCTGGAGCAGGAGCTGGGCATCAAGAGCCTGCACCGCGTGGGCCGCTTTGCCGACGTAGCCCTGTCCAAGGAGTACACGAACCGCATCGAGGCCATCAACTTCAGCCTGGCGCACGACGACGGCCAGAGCAACCGCGACCTGGGCGGCGCCGACGTGATCCTGATCGGCGTATCGCGCAGCGGCAAGACGCCCACCAGCCTGTACCTGGCCATGCAATGCGGCCTGAAGACGGCCAACTACCCGCTGATCCCCGAAGACTTCGAACGCCGCCAGCTCCCGCCCGCCCTGGCGCCGTACCGCAACAAGATCTTCGGCCTGACCATACAGCCCGAACGCCTGGCCGAAATCCGCAACGAACGCCGCCCCAACTCACGCTACGCCGACCTGGCCAACTGCCGCTACGAGGTTGCGGAGTCCGAGGCCATGATGCGCCGCTCGGGCATTCGCTGGCTGTCCACCACGACGAAGAGCATCGAGGAGATTGCCACCACCATCCTGCAGGAAGTGCGGCCCGAGAAGTTGGTTTACTGACGAGGGCGTTGGTTGGGGCTGCGCAGCGCATCCATCCCGTACGGGCACCCGCTTTAGATAGAAAGTGGTTTTTGGCTTCAGGCGGCAGCGTTCCCAGTACCGGTCGCTCGCAAAGGCGCCCTCGCCGGCATGGCAGAGGCGATCCGCGGCACCTCTTGTCGCTGGCGCGCGAGGCGGGTAGGCTCGTGCGCCGGTGCGTTTATTGTGCGCAGGAGGTGTCCCGATGCCGGATCCGGCTGCTTCTAACTTTATCGCTTGGGCGCCCGTCGTATCTGCGGTGGCAAGCGCAGTGTCGGCCTGTGTTGCGGCCTTTGCCGCAAATCGCGCTCATCGGTCTTCCGACGCCGCCAGAAGGAGCATCGTCTTGGCCCGCCAGGCGCAGAGCGGCGCAACGCTGAGCCGCTGCATGGATGTCTACAGCAAGATCGAGGACGACTTGCTTGAAAAAAAGATCACCGGGAAGCGGTACTTCGAACGCCTCTGGGGGCTGCAGTTCGGACAGTACCACCTGTTCAAGCTGGGCCTGATCCCGCAAGAGGTGTACGCCGCGTGGTTGATGGCCCGCCATCGTGCATACCACGCCAGACCACCCGGCACCATCGTCGACATGACGCAGGCCGACGGATGGACGCATGCCAAGGCCATCATCGACGACCCCGAATTCGGGCGTTTCGTCGATTGCTGGCTTCTCGATGCGAGCATGACCAAGGGAAAGCTGCAAGGCAAGGTTCACGAGCTGCTCTCGCGCGTCAACCCGGCGGCATGACATGGGCGAGGTGCTTTCGCAGTTGGTGCTGACTGGCCGGCCAGGGCGTGCACAGACCAAGCAGCCGTTCGTAGCGTCGGGTGTTTTTCGCGTCAGTTCGTGTAGGTGCTCGCTAAGCGTCAACGCGCTGGCAGCACCCGCTGCTCGATGTCGGCCGGCGCCGATTGGGTAGGTCGTGAGCCGCGGCCCGCCCAGGCTCACGACGCGCTGCGCGGCGGCACGGGCCTCGTCGGCCTGGCCCAGCTCGTGCAAGGTCTGGGCCAGGTTGCTTCAGGCATCGGCAGAAGCGGCGTGATCCATCGTGGCCCGGCGATACTCCCCAGCGGTTGCCATGGCCGCATGTCCGGCATAGGCAGGCCGGCGCGACCGAAGTGGAACGCCCCGGCCGGGTGGCGCGAGTCCGCCCGGCTGCCTATGTCCGGATCAGATAGTCAAAGGCGCTCAAGGCGGCCGTCGCGCCCGCCCCCGCGGCGATGATGATCTGCTTGTACGGCACGTTGGTGCAGTCACCCGCGGCCAACACGCCCGGCACGTTGGTGCGGCCCTTCGCGTCGATGACGATCTCGCCGAACTTCGTGAGTTCCACCGTGCCCTTGAGCCAATCGGTGTTGGGCAGCAGGCCGATCTGCACGAAGATGCCTTCGAGCGCCACGGTCTTGACCTCGTCCGTCGTGCGGTCCTTGTAGGTGATGCCGGTGACCTTGCTGCCATCGCCATTCACCTCCGTCGTCTGGGCGTTCAGGATGACGGTCACGTTGGGCAGGCTGGCGAGCTTCTTCTGCAGCACGCCGTCGGCCTTGAGTTCGCCCGCGAACTCCAGCACCGTCACGCTCTTGACGACGCCCGCCAGGTCGATCGCGGCCTCGATGCCCGAGTTGCCGCCGCCGATCACGGCCACGTCCTTGCCCTTGAACAGCGGGCCGTCGCAGTGCGGGCAGTAGGTCACACCCTTGGTGCGGTACTGCTCCTCGCCGGGCACGTTCATGTTGCGCCAGCGCGCGCCGGTCGAGAGGATCACGGTCTTGCTCTTGAGCGTGGCGCCGTTCTCCAGCTCGATCTCCACCATGCCGCCTTCCGTTGCGGCGGGCTTGAGGGCCTTGGCGCGCTGCAGGTTCATGACCTCGACGTCGTAGTCGTTGACGTGCTGCTCCAGCGCGATGGCGAACTTGGGGCCCTCGGTCTTGCTGACCGAGATGTAGTTCTCGATGTCAACCGTGTCCAGCACCTGGCCGCCGAAACGCTCGGCCGCCACGCCGGTGCGGATGCCTTTGCGCGCCGCATACACGGCGGCTGCGGCACCGGCAGGGCCGCCGCCGACCACCAGCACGTCGAACGGCTCCATGGCGTTGATCTTCGCGGCGACGCGGGCATGGGCGCCGCTGTCGAGCTTGGCCACGATCTCGGCCAGCTCCATGCGGCCCTGGCCGAAGTTCTTGCCGTTCAGGAACACGGTGGGCACGCCCATGATCTCGCGTTCCTTGATCTCGTCCTGGAACACCGCGCCGTCGATGGCCGTGTGCGTGATGCGCGGGTTGAGCACGCTCATCAGGTTCAGCGCCTGCACCACGTCCGGGCAGTTGTGGCAGGACAGTGAGTAGTAGGTCTCGAAGTGGAACTCGCCGTCCAGGTTCTTCACCTGCTCCAGCAGGTCGGCCGCCTCCTTGGATGGGTGGCCGCCCACCTGCAGCAGCGCCAGCACCAGCGAGGTGAATTCATGGCCCAGTGGCACGCCGGCAAAGCGCACGCCGGTGTCCACGCCGGGGTTGGTGATCAGGAAGGACGGCTTGCGCACGGGCGCATCGTTCTTCTCGACCACGGTGATCTTGTCCGACAGGGCGCGGATCTCGCCCAGGAGTTCGCGCACCTCGTTGGAGGTGGCGCTGTCGTCCAGCGTGGCCACCAGCTCCACGGGACGCTGCAGGCGCTCCAGATAGGCTTTCAATTGGGTTTGAAGGGTGGTGTCAAGCATGGAATAACTCCTGAAAAATCAATTCTTGGACGAAAAAAAGCCCGGGCGCCAGGCGCCCGGGCGTCTTGGCTCAGTAATTCAACTGGCAGTCGGCGTTAGCCGACTTAGATCTTGCCGACCAGGTCGAGCGAAGGAGCCAGCGTCTTGGCGCCTTCTTCCCACTTGGCGGGGCACACCTCACCGGGGTGGTTGCGCACGTACTGGGCTGCCTTGATCTTGCGCAGCATGTCGGTGGCGTTGCGGCCGATGCCTTCGGCGGTGATTTCCATGGACTGGATCACGCCATCGGGATCGACGATGAACGTGGCGCGGTCGGCCAGGCCCTGGCCTTCGCGCAGGCAGTCGAAGTTCTGGGCGATCTGCCAGGTGGGGTCGCCCAGCATGGTGTACTTGATCTTGCTGATCGTGTCGGAGGCGTCGTGCCAGGCCTTGTGCACGAAGTGCGTGTCGCAGGACACGGAGTACACCTCCACGCCCAGCTTTTGCAGTTCGTCATAGTGATCGGCCACGTCGCCCAGTTCGGTGGGGCACACGAAGGTGAAGTCGGCGGGGTAGAAGAAGAACACGGCCCACTTGCCCAGGACGTCCTTCTCGGACACTTCGATGAACTTGCCGTTCTTGAAGGCTTGCGTCTTGAAGGGCTTGATGGTGGTGTTGAGTACGGACATTGCTGTTTCCTCTTGCTTAGGTTGATGGGCTAGAACGAGACTGAAGTTTAGGCGCGATCCGGCAATGAATCCAATAAATTGAAATCATCGAATTGATTTCCTATTACTATCGGGTACCACTTCACGCCATGGCTTCAGTACCACGACCAGGCGCCACACGCGGGCGAAGCCTGCGTGCACGGTCATTGTCTTGCCGACGGATGCCACGGTCATGACAATACTCTTTTACCGCAGAAAGGACAGGCACATGAAAGGCGACGCACAGGCCATCGCGCATCTACAGGCGCAACTGAAGAACGAGCTCACGGCCATCAACCAGTACTACGTGCACTACCGCATGCTCAAGCACTGGGGCTTCGACAGGCTGGCGAAGAAGGAATACGAGGAATCGATCGGCGAGATGAAGCATGCCGACAGGCTGATGGAGCGCATCTTCATGCTCGACGGCCTGCCCAACCTGCAGGACTTGTCCAAGCTGCAGATCGGCGAGGACGTGCCCGAGATCCTGGCGTGCGACCTGCGCAGCGAGCGCGGCGCCCAGGCCACGATCAAGGAGGGCATCGCCTATTGCGAGTCGGTGCGCGACTATGTCTCGCGCGACCTGCTGCAGGACATCCTGGAGGACACCGAGGAGCACATCGACTTTCTGGAGACCCAGATCGAGCTCGTCGACAAGGTGGGCCTGCACAACTATCTTCAATCGCAGATGGGCGAGGCCGACTGACAGGCACCTGCCATCTCGCCACGCAGCAGCGAAAAGCGCTGCAGCGATACATAGCCCGAGGGCCGGCGCGTGCATTCGCGCAGCAGGCCTTCATAGTGAAAGCCGCAGGCGCGCAGCAGCCGCTGCGACGCCAGGTTAGCCGGCTCCACATAGGCCACCAGGCTGTGCAGGCGCAGCCGCACAAAGGCCAGCGGCACGAACAGGCGCAGCGCGTGCTGCATCAGGCCCTGGTGCCAGCAGTCATGGCGCAGCCAGAAGCCCAGCTCGGCACTGTCGCCATCGTCATCGCGCTCATAGGCGCCCACGGCGCCCAGCAGCTGGCCGTCAGCGGACGCAATCACCTGCCACCAGCCCCGGCCGCTGGCCTGCAGTTCGCACATCCATTCCAGCTGCTCGCGGCCCGTGCCCAGCGCGTCGCCGGCATCGCTCACCAGGCCGTAGTGCGCCGCCACGCGTGGGTCGCGCAGGGCCGCGCCAATGCTGGCGGCGTCCGCGGCCTGCGGGTCGCGCAAGTACAAGTGCGGACGCGGGTGCGGCAGCGGGAAGGAATCTGACGGCATGCGGCAAGCCTAGTACAGCAACCCGGAAATATCGAAACATGAAAGCGCGCCTTCGTACCCATGGCGGCGTTGCAAGCCTTGCAGGCCGCGCCGA
>JAFEEP010000142.1 GCA_018241045.1 Pseudomonadota bacterium
AACACATTGAATAACTGTGGTAACTCATCGATGCTGGTGTGCCGGATGAAGCGGCCGACACGGGTGATCCGCACATCATCCCGGCTGGCCGATTGCACGCCATCGCGGTCGGCGGCCGCATTGGCCATCGAGCGGAACTTGAGCATCCTGAAATAGCGGTTGCCGCGCCCGACGCGGCGCTGGACGAACAGCACCGGACTGCCGTCCTCGATCAGGATCGCGAGGGCGACCAGCAGCAGCAGTGGAGAGAGCAGCACCAGCCCGGCCCCCGCGACGGTCACATCGAACAGGCGTTTCATCGCCCGCGCGCGCAGCCCCAGCGGGCCGACCGATACACGAAGCCAGCCATGCCCCCCGGCGATGCGCGCGCCGTGAGCGTCCAGTTCTGCCACCGCTTCGTCGATGACGTCGCCCACCACGTTGGCGCTACGCAGGATCGTCGCCCAATTCCTGCGCCGTGCGGGGGTGCAACTGATCACCACGCGATCGGCGCCTTGCATGACCAGGCCGATGCGGTGCAGTGCGTCAGGATCGCCGAGATCGGGTGCGAAGCCCAGTGCTTGTGCGTCGATGTGGCGTGCGCCGGGCAGGTCGACGATCGGGCCGCCGTCGCGGATCAGCAATTCGTTGACCACCAGGTCGCCGCAACGCCAGCGGACGAATGCGCGCATCTGCGCCCGCGACCAGATCAGCGTGATCCCGGCCAACGTCACCCCCAGCGTGAACAGAAAGCGCGAAAACTCGTGGCTCGACTTGGTGTAGAAGGCGATGAACACTACCGCCGCGGCCGAAAGCGCCAGGGCGATCAGCGCACGCAGCGCGCCGAACCGCGCGGATTGCAGCGCGCCCATCGAATAGGCGCCATTGTAGAGCGCAACGGTCAGGAAAACGGGCACGACCAGCTGCGACAACACGCTGGCCTGGTTCAATCCCGCCGGGCCAAGGTAGAGATAGCCGGCGACTATGAAACCGGCGAACAACGCGCACAGATCGGTCAGGACCAGCGCGAGATAGCATTGCAGCCTGCGCCGTTCGAGCGAACGGAACCGCGGCAGCACGCTCGGCGCGGTATCAAAGGGCGGCAAGACTGGAGCAGCCTTCGCCAGGACAGTTGCGCCCGCTGTCATGGCGATCGGTTGATGAAATGCGGCATTGTGACCGACCCGTGCCTATCATTGGCATCCGCCCGTTTACCAGGCAGTTACCATCCGATGTCTAGTCGATCACGCGCGCGGCGCAATCTGCAAATGATTGCATTACAAATTAACCTCGCCGCCCAGTAGCTTGCGCTCGTGCGGCGGCGCGGGCGATGTCGGCCAGTCCCTGCGCGAGCAGCAGCTCGGCGTTCTGGCTGTTAGTCAGCAGTTGACGATGCAGGTCGACCAGCCGGTCGATCAGCCGGGCCAGCCTGCCCCCGCGCCAGGCCTTTAGCTGGGTGATGAGATCGCGCTTGTCCTTCCAGAACACCCGCCGGGCCGCGGCTTCGGCATCGACCAGCTCGACCGGATTGCCGCGCGGACCCAGCTTTCCGGCAAGCTGCACCAGTTGTGCCGCGCGCCGTTCGAAAGCGAGCAGCAGGCCAACCGGGTTGAGCCCCAGCTCGCGCATCCGGTGCAGTTCTGCGGCGAGCTTGGCGGTCTCGCCCGACAGCACGACATTGACCAGCCCCATGAATCCGTCGTCGTCGGTTCGCGCCCCGATCGCGTCGAGCGCGGCGGCATCGGCGGTGCGCGGCGCCTCCTTGCTGGCGTCGAGATAGAGCGCAAGCTTGGTCACTTCCGACTGCGCGAGGCGGCTGTCGAGCGCGACGGCCCGCGCGATCCGCTCGGCCAGTTCGCCCGACAGACGGACCCCGGCGGCGTCGCCCATGTCGCGCACCGTACCGGTAAAGCTGCGCAGGTCGGGAGGATAGAACATCGCCACCAGCGCATCGGCTCGGTTGGCAAGCAGCTTGGCGGTGCGCGATTTGTCGGTCGCCGAACTGGCGATGATCAGCACCGGGCAAGCCTCGGCCTCGCCCCCCAGCAGGTTCTCGACCGCGTCGTGAACCTCGTCGCCGCTGGCCCGGACCCAGATGTGACGGGCATCGCCGAACAGCGAGGTCGAGCGGGCTTCATCTCCCAACCGCACCGGGTCGCGGCGCAGGTCGGCGCCGTTCAGCTCGACCCGCTCGCCCGCTTCGGGGAGCAGTCCGGCGATCGTTTCGGCGGCATCCTGCGCTCCGGCATCGTCGGGGCCGCAGAAGAAGAACACCCGCGCCTCACGCGCCGCGCGCATGGCCAGGCCCTTGAAATCCTTTTGCGAGGCTTTCACTTGGCGGGGGCTGCGCCCCGCAGCTGCAGCGCGACGCGCGAGACAATGCGATCGGCGACTTCGCGCGAGAGGTTTTCCAATGCGGTCTGCTCGGCGGCGATGGTCGCATATTCGCTGCTGACCACGTCGATTCCGGCGTCGGACCCAGCGGTCGCATCGAGTACGATGTGGCCGCTCGCCGCATCGACCAGTTGATAGCGCGCGCGCAGGGTGCGGCGTTCGCGGGCGATGGTATCGTTGGAGAGCAGGCCCAGCCCCTCGAGCTTGTCGTCGAGCCGCACGTCGAGGCGGTAGCGGGCAGAGCCGGTCGCACCGCCGGTGCCGAGCCGGTCGATCAGCGCGTTGCGCATCAGCCAGCCGGCCTTGCCCTCGATCGGCGATACCGAGACGTCGGCCAAGCCCTGGGCCACCGCGCCGCTGCCGCCCCCCGCATACATCGGCTTGAGGCCGCAGGCGGCCAGCGTCAGGGGCAGGAAAAGGACAAGCGCGCGCTTCATGCCACCAGGTTCACCAGTCGGTCGGGCACCACGATCACCTTCTTTACAGCCTTGCCGTCCAGCGCACGCTGCACCTTGTCCGAGGCAAGGGCAAGCGCCTCGACCTCCTCGCGCGGCAGGCCCTTGGCGACGGTGATGGTATCGCGCAGCTTGCCCAGCACCTGGACCGCAATGGTCACCTCGTCCTCGACCAGCAGCGCCGGATCGACCGGCGGCCAGGCGGCATCGGCGATAATGCCCTCGCCGATGCCGGCCCAGGCTTCCTCGGTCAGGTGCGGCATCATCGGTGCAGCGAGCAGGAGCAGGGTGCGGATCGCGGCAGAGCGACTGGCCGATGGCGCGGCCTTGTCGATCGCGCTGGTCAGTTCGTAGATCCGCGCCACGGCCTTGTTGAAGCCCAGCGATTCGATGTCCTCGGCCACGGCGGCAACGGTCTGGTCGCGCTTGCGGTCCAGCGCCTTGTCCTCGGCCACGGCGGCGGCGTCGTATTGGCCGAACAGCCGCCACAGCCGCTGGACGAAGCGCGCGCAGCCCTCGATCCCCGCCTCGGACCACGGCAGGTCGCGCTCGGGCGGGCTGTCGGACAGCATGAACCAGCGCACCGCATCGGCGCCGTAGTGGGCAATGATGTCGTCGGGGTCGACCACGTTCTTCTTCGACTTCGACATCTTGATCACCCGGCCGATCTCGACCGGCCCATCATCCGCCTTGAGCGCAGCGCTGTCCGCCCCGCGCGTCACCTCGTCCGGGCTGAAGAACACCGGCTGGCCATTGGCCGGATCGGTCCGCGAATAGGTCTCGTGCGTCACCATGCCTTGCGTGAACAGGCTGGCGAAGGGCTCCTTCACGTCGATCAGGCCGATGTGGGCCAGCGCGCGGGTCCAGAATCGGGCGTAGAGCAGGTGAAGGATCGCGTGCTCGATCCCGCCGATGTACTGTTCCACCGGCAGCCACTGCGCGATGACCGCAGGGTCGAACGGTTTGTCCGCCGGCTGGCTGGCGAAGCGCAGGAAGTACCACGAACTGTCGACGAAGGTGTCGAGCGTGTCGGTTTCGCGCAGGGCGGCCATGCCGCACTTGGGACAATCGACGTGCTTCCAGGTCGGATGGCGATCGAGCGGGTTGCCCGGCGTCCGGAAATCCACATCCTCGGGCAGGACCACGGGAAGCTGGCTCTTCGGCACGGGGACCACGCCGCAGCTTTCGCAGTGGATGAAGGGGATCGGCGTTCCCCAATAGCGCTGGCGCGAAACGCCCCAGTCGCGCAGCCGCCAGACTGTCGTTCCTTCGCCCCAGCCGTCGTGGTGCGCGCGGGCGATCACGTCGGCCTTGGCCTCCTCGACGCTCATCCCATCGAGCCATTCGGAATTCACGATCCGTCCCGGGCCGGTGTAGGCCTCGTTCCCGCGGAAGGTGGCGCTCGTCTCGTCCCCGTCGGCGACGACGCGGGTGACCGGAAGGTCATATTTGCGGGCGAAATCAAGGTCGCGCTGGTCATGCGCCGGGCAGCCGAAGACGGCGCCGGTGCCGTAGTCCATCAGCACGAAATTGGCGACGTAGACCGGCAGGTGCCATGCCTTCTTGAGCGGATGTTCGACCGAAAGGCCGGTGTAGAAGCCCTTCTTTTCCGCAGTTTCCAATTCGGCCGCAGTGGTTCCGCCCTGCTTGCACTCTTCTATGAAGGCGGCGAGTTCGGGTGCGTTGGCGGCCATGCGCTGGGCAATAGGGTGATCGGCGGCAATCGCGACAAAGCTGGCGCCGAACAGCGTGTCGGGCCGGGTGGTGAACACCTCGATCCCGTCCTTGCTGTCGACGAAGCGAAAGGTGCACCTGAGCCCCTGCGACTTGCCGATCCAGTTTTCCTGCATCAGCCTGACCTTCTCTGGCCAGTCCTTGAGTTCGCCCAGCCCGTCGAGCAGTTCCTCGGCGAACTGGGTGATCTTGAGGAACCACTGGCTGAGCTTGCGCTTTTCGACCAGCGCGCCCGAGCGCCAGCCACGCCCGTCGATCACCTGTTCGTTGGCGAGGACCGTCATGTCGACCGGATCCCAGTTGACCGCCGATTCCTTGCGATAGACGAGGCCTGCGTGATAGAGATCAAGGAACAGCGCCTGTTCGTGGCCATAATAGTCCGGCTCGCAGGTCGCCAGTTCGCGGCTCCAGTCAAGGGCGAAGCCCAGCCGCTTCAACTGCGCCTTCATCGTCGCGATGTTCGCCCGGGTCCAGCCGCCGGGGTGAACGCCCTTTTCCATCGCCGCGTTTTCGGCCGGCATCCCGAAGGCGTCCCAGCCCATCGGGTGCAGCACCTCGTGCCCGGTCATCCGCTTGTAGCGGGCCAGCACGTCGCCCATGGTGTAGTTGCGGACATGGCCGATGTGGATGCGCCCGGAAGGGTACGGGAACATCTCGAGCACGTAGCTGCGCGGCTTGTTGCTGTTGTCGTCGGCGCGGAACGACTGACGCTCGTCCCACACCGCCTGCCAGCGCGGATCGGCGGCGGCGGGATCGAAACGGACGGGTTCGGAAGGGCTGGTGGTCATGGCTGCCGCTCTAGCCCTTGGCGACGTCTTGTCGAGAGAGGTTTTTGGCAGGTGCGCCAACTGCATCCGCAGTAGGCTTGCAACACCGGCCCGCTCCCCCGGCCCGACCACCCATAGGGGACCCTAGTTACGGGTGGGCGGGCCGGGGGAGCGGGCCGGTGTTGCCACCCTGCTGCG
>JAFEEP010000143.1 GCA_018241045.1 Pseudomonadota bacterium
CAATCGGTTTCCTGATGACCGGCTCGTTCTGGGTCCGGCCCACCGAGGTTCTCCAGGTCAGCCTCGAATTCACCTGGTTCCTGCCCGTGCTTGCCGGGTGGCTGGCCTCCAGGCACGGGATCGGCGTGCTGCGCGCCTGGTGGCCGCTCGCGTTTCTCCCCTCGCTCGGCGTCACGCTCGATGGAGGCGTCGGGTTTCGCTTCGGCGTCTCGAATGCAACGCTCCTCCTGTCTCTCATCATCGCCGCTGCAGTCGACGGGCGCTTCGCCCTGCCCTCGCCGAGGCGTTGGCTGCGGGGCGACACTGCCCTTCCGGTGATCGCCGGTTTCTGCCTGCTGGTGGTCGCCGCGCTCGACGTCGCGCCATGGCGGGTGGTCTCGCCACCGGGCGAACTCAGGGTCAATCTCCTCGCGATTCCGGCTGCGCTCATCCTGCTCCTTGCCATCCGCTGGGAGGCAATGGCAGGCGCGATCTGGACCGGGCACCCTCAGCGAACCGTCGGTGCGCTCGCGATCCTGGGCGCGGCCCTGGTCCTGGCGGGACTGGCGAGCACGGGCTCGGTCAGCCTCGGATTCGCGGGCATCCGTTACGGCAGCTACAGCCTCGCCACCTGGGCGCCCATCATCTGCTTCGGCCTCATTGTGCTGGGGTGTTGTCATCCGCGCGTCCTTGTTGCCCTGCTCATCGCTGGCATGGTGATCAATCGCCTGTTCGCCCTTGCGATCGGCACTTCGCTCGAGCCTCTGATCACAACGACGGAGTGGCCGCTCCTCGCGTGGGATGGGCTGTTGGGGAGCCTCGCGGCAATCCTGGCCGGCCACGTGTTCCGCGCGTTAATGGCACCCGGCGGCGGTCGCCTGCCAGACGGCAAGGCGATCGCACACCTCGTGCTGGCCTGGATCGCGCTCCTGCTGATCACGCCCCTGCTGACGCGCTTCACCCCACCGTCTTACGGCTGGGCGATGTGGCTGGTCGCAGCGATCTCGTTTGCCGCCGGCACCCACTGGCGCGCGCGCAGCCTGGTCTTCGTGCCGCCCTTGCTCATGTGCGTGTGGCTGCTGGCTGCGATGGTTACACCCGCAGGGCTGGGCGGCGGAGCCTCCGGCCCGCTTGCGACCATCGGCCTCGTCAGCCTTCCCTTCGCCTTCTGCGGCGCCTTTCTCGTGATCAGTCGCGAGCTCTCGCCGCTCGATTCTCCGCGCAACGGAGCGAGCGCTCCTGCATCTGCACCCGCATCCCCAGCTGCAGGCCCCATCGCGCTGATCGACGTGTCGCCGCTTGCGGAGATCGTCGAGCAGGTCGATCGCTCGGCGACCTGGCGCTCCTTCCTCGTCGCTGCCGCGCCGTTCCTGGTGCTCTGGCAGCTCTTCGCGCTGTACGTCGCGCACCGCTTCGTCGATCAGGCATCGGAGGCCTTCGGCGGCGAACCGCTGCTCGAGGACTGGCACTATGCGGTCGGCGCCCTGCTCACGCTCGCGCCGCTCGGATTCGCCTTCTGGGACTGGCTGGATCGCCAGGATCGATTCCGGCTGGTGGCACTGGTCAGTGGATGCCTCGTCGGCTCGATCGTATGGCAACTCTTTGGTGGAATGCTCGCCTACGGTCTGGGGGAGCTGATCGACGAGTCCGGCGACGACCCGCTCGTGATCGTCGGCGTCTTCGTCTACCTGGTGATCGTGCTTGCGTCCGGCCTTCTGGCTGGCACCGACCGCCGCATCGCGCGCCCCGTCTTCCTGACCCTCTGCAGTGTGCTCATCGCATCAGCGCTTGCCGGGATCGGCTGGCTCTGGATGGAGGGCGACCTCGACTTGAAGGAGCTGCTCGGCACCCTGGCTGCGCTGGTCGCCCTCGCCTTCGTCTGCCTGGCGCTCGCCCGCTTTGTCCGTCTGCGCCTGCTGCTGGCCGGCGACCGGCCTCGGGAGCTCCTGTTCGGTGCGCTCCGAGACAAGGGCTTCTGGGCCCGCATGGCCGCCGCAGCGGGCCTGCCGTCGTCAGCGTGGCGGCTTGGCGCGCTGAAGACGTCCGCCTTCTGGGCGCTTTTACTGGCGCGCTTCGTCGTCTACACGGGCGGTGTGCTCGCGCGTGCCTGGGTCCTCATCGGCGCCCTGGTGATCCTGATCGGGCATGCGTTGTTCCACGCCGGCAAGCGCCTGAGCGCACGCGAGATGTGGCGCCCGGGCGTGGCCTCCGCGTCGGATCGCCCGATCCTGTTCCTGCGTGGCTTCGACGACGATCAGTGCACCTTCCCGCGCCGTCCCTGGGACCTGCCCGCGCGCTGGCTGGATCTGTGGTCCTTCCGCCAAAACCTGGACGAGGCGCTGGTCGATGAGCTCGCGCAGTTCGGCCCGGTGATCGCGCTCGGCCGGCCGGGCGACAAACGCACGCCCTTCGGCGCGCAGCGCCATTACTCGGACCATGCGGACTGGCAGCAGACCCTGGCCGCCGCCGCCCGCTCCGCTCAGGCCATCGTGCTGGTGGCGAGCGACTCGCCCGGGGTGAAATGGGAGTACGACCTCCTGAAGAACGAGGCCATGCTCGACAAGGTGCTGCTGGTGTTCCGCCCCGACCCAGCGCACAGGGCCGCCAACCGTCACGCCGCCGAATGGTTCGACTCCGCCGCCGGCGCGAAGATCGACGAGGCCGTTGCCGCTGGCCTGCATCCGGCAAGCCTGCGACTCGAAAAAGGCCGGACCGTCATGACCGTAGCGAAGACCGCAATCGCTGCGGCCAGCGTGCTGTCTCTACGCATGCACTTCACGAGTCCCCAGCGCACCGAAGGCATGGCTGCAACCTACTCCTCTGCCCCCCCTGGAAGCGTACCGTAATACGTATTACGTGGTACGTATGAGCACAGGACGCAGGTGTCAGCCCGCCCTGCGGTATCAGTTGTTTCATCCATCGAAGCGGCAAACTCGACCCTCGCTGGAGCGCCGCACGTCAGCGTGTATGGCATGAACGGAACACCCTCGCGCGCGTTTCGACGGCCTCAGAATTCATTGAGCCGTTTCATGAAGTTCCGCTTGCGCTTCCACTCACTCCTGATCTCGCGCAACTCGTTCTGGAACTTCGCGAGCTGTCCCTCTTCAATACGCAGCTGCCGGATCGCGGCAACAATCTCGAACGCTCGGTCGTAGCGTGCGCCCAGCCCTTCGGCCTCGACCACGTGCGGGAGCAGCCGACGGTAGAGCGCAATGGCCTCGTCCGGATGCGTCCTCCCTCGAATAGCCGCCACCGGCTGCCAGAGCTTCACCGAGACCGGACCTCCACAGAAGACTGCCCAAATCGCCTCGTCGTCTCCTTCCTCGCGGTGAATGCCGACAAGGTGGACACGCTCGAAGCCGAACAGGGCCGATCGTCGGGACGACCCACCCGCTGAAGACTCGGCCTCCTGTTCTTTCACCCGTGACCACAACAGCCCCAACGCCCGCTCACGCAAGCTGCCCTCTTTCCCGATCAGCTTGCCAACCTCAAGCAGATCGAAGAAGGCGTTGCAGCCGGACAGACGCTTGAAGCGTTGCCAGGCTACGGTCTCTGTCTTCTCGTAGTCCCCCCTTTCGCGGTAGAGCTCGATAAGGTGATCCTCAAGCGGGTAAGCCTCATTGATCGGAAAGGCTTTGAAGCCCTCCTCCGCCCAACGGATCGCTTCGTCAAGTCGTCCATGTTCACGGCAAAGCTTTGCGAGCTCCAGATGCCGACTGCTTCGGGAGAGATTTCTGGCTTTCGCCCGGATCAGGGCGTCCAGATCGCCAGCCTGAGCCAGCTTTCCCTCGACGATTGCTTCGATCGCATGGCGCCTTGAACTAACCGAGGAGCTCCTGTCTCCGGCCTCAAGGGCGGGCAAGGCTTCCCAGGCTTCGAAGGCGGCCCGCCAGTACGCAGACTGGCCGGCTTCACCGATCAGTTCGAAGTAGTCGTCGATGATTTCGGGAAGAAACCCCCAGCGATCCTCGAGCTGCCGTCGGAATAGCGCGCGCCCCACGTCTTCCAGAGGAATGTGAAGTGCAGCGCAGGCGTCGAGATGCGTTCGGTGAAGGGCGAGGATCGCATCATCCAGGAGGCCAGACGACTCGTGGAATTGCTCGACTGAACGTTCGACGAGATCGATGAGCGCCTCGATGAGCTCGACCAAGGCGGGATCACCGTCTTCGATACGTGCGTCGAGCAGCCGGACCGCATCTTCCACACGATCGGCGTAGCCGGCGTCATCCGCCCAGCCGAAGTCGCCCTCGGGCGTGAGGCTATGTCGAAGTGCCTTCTCGAGAACTCGCAAGCCCGGACGCTTTGCCGCCGTCGCCTGAGTCAGTAGACGCTTCCACAGCTCGGCGTTGTTGAAGGCAGCCTCGAGCAGCACCTTTCGCAACGACGCCGCGCCAAGGCTCTCAAGGTAGTCGATAACCTGTTGCTGCTTGTCCATAGGCTTTGGTATGCGGACCCCGAACAGTGCGATGAAGGTTCACCCGCTTGCCGTGAAGCTGGTGCAAAAGCCCTATCGTCATTCGGACTCGATCAAAGAGTCGGAGTGGGGAGAAAGTGGTGATGTTGCTGGACTAGGCCGGACCTGCGCAACACCCCAGCGCCGGGACACAATCCGAACAACGCAGCTGAGCATCATGCACTCGGCTTCCCGGTGTCGCCGGCTTCCGGCCCCTGACAGACCAGGCAATGCCGCGATTTCATGAGAACAAAGACCGACAAGCCCACCTGGGAATTCGCTGCGCGCTTTCGGCGCCACACCTTCGGCTGGAAGTCCCTGCCTGCAATCACCCGGATCCGCGAAGCCGTCTCCGAGATCAGGGCCGTGGCCCGCAAGGACCCCGTGCGCGGCGCCGAGGGCGCAGTCATGTTTCTGATGCGTATCTCGCCAGCGATCGAACACGTGGACAGCTCGTCGGGGTCGATTAGCAACGCGGTGAACAGAGCGATCGATGCCCTGGTGCCCTTGATCGCAGATGCCCCAGCCGATCTGCCGACACGTCGCCGATGGCTCGAAGCACTTTTTGAAGCCCACAGCGCGGAATCCATTCCGTACATCGAACCGCTGGGTGACCACTGGGGCACGCTATGCGCGAGCCCCACGCTTGCGGCCGAG
>JAFEEP010000144.1 GCA_018241045.1 Pseudomonadota bacterium
CTAGTACATCGTTTCCGCAAAAGCTTTACGTTTCAGCCATTTGGAAGTCGAAGCTCTTCCATTGGAAGCGAACGGGTTGGGCATTCATCTCGTCGATGCCTTTGAGGATGCGCAGCTTGAGTTCGTCGAGCGAAGCGACCCGGATGTGCCGCAGGAACGAGCGAGCCATCTTCGAGAAGGCCGACTCGACGAGATTGAGCCAGGAGCCGTGCTTTGGGGTATGCACGTACTCGAAACGTCCGGGGCGACTCGCCAAGTAGGCCATCGTCTCCTTGGAGATGTGGGCGCTGTGGTTGTCCAGCACGACGCGGATAACGGCCTCGCTCGGGTAGTGCGCATGCAGGCGTTCGAGCAGTGCGATGAACTCGCGACTGCGATGGCGCGGCTCGACGTTGGCGATGATCTCGCCGCTGTGCAGGTCCAGCGCTGCAATGATCGACAAGGTGCCGTGGCGCACGTATTCGTGATCACGCCCCACGCCGGGGTGTACGCCGGCCACCGGCGGCAGATCGGGGGCTGTCACGCCGAGTGCCTGCACGCCCGGCTTCTCATCGACGCTGACGGTATAGATCGACGCGGGACGCGCGTCGTGGACCGCATCGGCGCGGTACAGGTTCACGTCGCGATAGACCATCAGCACTTCGGCCATCTTGCGCTCGAACTGCGCGTCGCGCCGCTCAAGGTAGTAGCGCACGCGGTGTGGCTTGAGTTCGTGGGCGTCGAGGATGCGCCAGACCGTGGTCTTGCCCGCCCGAGCCAGTCGCGCGAAGCCCGCGCTGTGTGCGTTCGCGCTGACGTGCGCGGCCAACGCCGACAGCGTCCACAGCTCTGCGGCGTAGCCCAAGTCCTTGGGCTTGCGACAAGCCAAGTCCACGACCCACGCACGAGCGTCATCGGTGATTTGCGGTGGGTGCGGCCGGTGGTAGCGATCCTGCAACCCCGTCGCCACACCCGTCGCCAAGGCCTTGTCGATGCATTTGTAGATCGTCGGGCGGGATGTACCCAGTGCGCGCTGTATCTGCGTGGGCGATTGCCCATCGGCGTACGCCAGCAGCACCCGGGCTCGTTCGACTTCGCGCGTCGGCGCCGTGCGCGAGCCCGCAAGTTCGTCGAGCATTGCCTTGTGCTCCCCGCTCAACACCAACGCCGCTCGCCCCGTCCGTCTTGCCATGCCAGCCTCCAAAAGGAATCGCTGGGTTGGCATGATCGCACATGATCACATTTACGTAAATGTTTTAACGGAACGATGTACTAGGCTTAGACCAGGTGGAGGACTTTTCCAGCGTTATGCGCCTGCTGACGCAATAGTCTTCTCGGGGCGGATGCGCTGGTACGGCAAGCAATGACTACCGAGCGAGATGAACCTGAATATAGACACGCAGACCATGCGCAGGCGGCCGCGGTCATTGCGGACGGACGTTGCCAGCCGCTTCGGCAACCTGTGGGGCATGGCGTAATCGATGCTGGAGGATCCTGCCAACGTTGAACGCATCCACGCGGCCTACCCGCTGGGCAGGGTCGGCGAGCCCGAAGAGATCGCGGCAGCCGTGGCGTTCCTGCTGTCCGATGACGCGAGTTTTATCACGGGTCCGTCCTGCCGGTGGACGGCGGCAATATCGCGGGCAAACCTTCCCACTGACTGACCACTTGCCCAGCCGCGTCAAGAGAGTGCGGTAGGGCGATTCACTCTCAAGAAGCAGAACCGAAGACGGCTGTTTTCATGCTGCGCTGCCGCCGTTATGGCTCGTAGCGCTTGTGGCCTTGGTCCACATAGGGTTCCGTGCGGGTCAGCATGAAGCACACCGCGCGCGCCCACCCAGTTGGTGACCCAGTGTCTGGAGCAGGCGCTGCTGCGTTGCGGTGTCGAAGGTTATCGTCAATCCTTCGGATTCGCCCAAACCAGCGACCGCATCACGGCGGCGAAGTCGGGCACATTTTCAAGGTTCAGCAGCGTGTCGATCGCGCGATCCGCGGTGGCGGGCGTGACCAGACCTTCGGTGAAGCGGCGGAACTTGTCCGCCAACTCCGCGTCGCTCATGTAGGTGGCGGGGTCGGGCGAGGGCGTGCCCTTGGGGAACTGCCGCTCGCCGATGAATTCCTGGCCGCGGGCGCGGATCGCCACCCGTGAGGGGCGGCTCGAGGCGTTGTGCGCCATCGCGCCGACCGCGTCCGGGTGGATCTCCAGGCGCACCCTCTCGCGCAGCGCCATCACCGAGGGATCGAACACCACCTGCGGGTCCTGCCAGCGCGGGCCGGGGGCGATGCGGTGGGCCGCCACCGCCAGGCCATGGGCGAAGTTGAACTGCGCGTCCTGCACCAGGTGGATGTCGCGGAAGGTGAAGCTGGGCAGCACATAGGCCCAAGCCTCGCCCCACGAGGTGATCGATTCGATCTCGTCCACCTTGATGTCATGCCGCTGCACCAGGTCGATCAGTATGTCCAGCGGCGCGTGCATCACGCGGCAGTGCGGATAGGGCTTGAACAGCAGCCGGCTCGGGAACAGCCAGTCGCTGCCCAGGCCCTGGACCAGGCCCTCGGACTGCCAGCGGCGGGTGCCGATGAACCGCGGGTAGCCGAACTCCACGTCGTCGAGCAGTTGCAGGTCGCCGCGGTGGCCCAGGCCGCCCATCTCCGCCGCGGTCAGCGCCGACTGGGCCAGTGCGCCGGCCATCAGGTACTTGATGGTCGAAGGCGGCGAGTGGCGCAGCCAGGCGCCGTGCGCGTTGACCGGGCTGATGGCCGCCGCGATGCCCAGCGAGTTGGCGATCTCGGAAGCCTGCTGGCCATGGAGCTTGGCCGCTGAGGCGGTGGCACCGAAGATGCTGGCGCTGTAGCCCAGCACCGGGGCCGTGGTCGCCTTGCCATCCTGGTGGTCGCGGGTCTGGTCCATGATCAGGCCGAAGCGCACAGACATCTCGTGCGACACCGCCACCGCGGCGATCAGATCCTGGCCGCTGCGGCCCCGTGATTCGGCGACCGCGAGGGCGCCTGGCAGCACATAGGGGCTGACATGGCCGGGGGGCATCACCGAGTCAGCGTCGAGCGTGTTGATCATCTCGCCGTTGGCGAAGGCCGCGCCGAAGATGGAGGAGCGCCGGCCGGTGCCGATCACCGAGGCCGGGCCGTCGGTACCGCCGATGCTCGCGCCGCAGGCGATGCCCTGCCTGGCCTTGGGCTGGTCCTTGGCCGCCAAGGCGCAGCCGATGGCGTCGAGGATGTCGCGCTTGCATTCCGCCACTACCTGGGGAGGCAGGCTGTCGTAGGAGGTCTGGGCGGCGAAGGCCGCCAGTTGTTCAATCAAAGATGTCATGGCGCGGGATTCCTTTCATGCGACACGTTGGGAGGAAGGGGCGGCCAGCCGCGCGTGCAGGCCGCGGCTGAGTCCGAGCCCGAGCAGCAGCAGCCCCAGGCTGGCGAAACTGAAAATCCAGCCATGCCCCACCCGGGCCAGGAGGGTGGCGCCCAGGGCCACGCCCAGGCTCTGGCCGGTGAAGTTGCAGGCGGAAAACAGCGACACCGCCAGTCCGGTGGCGTCCGCACTCAACTGGGTGGCGTTCACCTGCAGGGTGTTGTGCAGGGTGAAGAATCCGAAACCTGCCAGCAGGCAGCCCAGGACCGCGAAGCTCCAGTGCGGCATCAGTGCCAGCAACGCATAGGCCAGGGCCAGGATCAGGCCCGCGACGCGAGGCATGTCCGGTGCCCGCAGGCACCGCAGCATGCGCGCCGCGCTGCGGCTGAACGCGAAGCCGCCGGCGCCGAACAGCGCGGTGATCGCTCCGCCCGCGAGAAGGGAAAGCCCGAGTTGCGCATGCAGCACCGTGGGCACGAAGGCCAGGCTGCCGATGGCCAGCACCGCCTCCAGGAAGCTGGCGGCCATGACCGCGAGCGACCAGCGATCGGACAGCAGCGCCTTCAGTTGCTGCCGGTAAGCGGGGCGCCGTGTCTGTGGCGCGGCACCGGGCGGTGGGCTGCAGGCAGGACCGCGGACCGCAGTGGCCTCGGGTCCGGTGGCGTGGCCCGTCGCCGTCCGCGGGCGCAGCAGCAGTGCCAGGCAGATCGCCGCAAGGAGGGGGGCGAGCACCATGAAGGCGCCGCGCCAGCTGAGGAACTCGGCCATCAGGCCACCCAGCAGGGGCCCCAACACCATGCCGCAGACGGTAAAGCTCGAGTAGCGCGCCAGAACCTGCTGTCGCTGCGCCAGGGGCACCGTGTCGCCGATCCAGGCCACGCTCAGGGGCACGACCGCGGCGGCGCCCGCACCCATGGCGGCGCGCGCCAGCACCAGGGCGTCCAGCGACTTGGCCAGCGCTGCCGCCGCGGTACCGAGGGCGCACCAGGCTAGCGCCAGCAGGATCACCCGCGGCTTACCGAAACGGTCGCCCAGCGGGCCGTAGACCCACTGCATCAGGCCGTAGGCGACAGCGTAGGAGGAAATCGCCGCCGACGCCTGTGCGGGGCTGGTAGCGAAGCTGCGGGCCAGTGCCGGAAGCATCGCGTCGCACAGGCGGGTAGAAGCCACCGAACTGAAGCCTGCGACTGCAAGCAGGAACAGCAGCGGCGGCGTTTGTAGGGCCGAGTTTGCGACAGACATACTTATGATGCATTATGCATAATTTATGGATCGCTGTCCCGACGCTGGCCGCGATCAACCCGCCCGCAGGTAGACTGCCTTCCCGTAGAGGAAACCGTCGATCTGCATCTTGCGACCCTTCCAGCCGTTGCCGCTGTGCTTGCAGCCGCAGAAGCCGACGGCGGGATCGAGGGGGGATGACACCGAAGGTGCCGCTTGGGTGCCGTGGAGCATCTTCATCACGATGCTCATGTTGGTGGATCAGACCCCGCTGCCCGGGCGGTATTCTGTGGCGTTGGTCAGGGCTTGCGCCGCGTCTGCGGTGTCGAAGGGGATGACGCAGGCCAAGGGCCGAAGATCTTCTCGTGCGCGACGGTGATCCCGTTGTTCACATCGCTTAAGTTCGACAGGCTCCTAGATCACGCCAGCGGCGGACAGCCGATCCAGGTCCTGCCTGGACATCTGCAGCAGGCCACCGTAGATCTCTTCGTTGGCTTGGCCGAGTGCTTGGGCGGGCTGGTCGAACTGGGCGTGGGCGTTGGAGAACTGGATCGGGTTGCCCATGCCTATCGCGCGGATGGCGGAGGAGGGTGGCAGCAGCTCCATCACGGCGCCCCGTGCGAGCAGTTGGGGATCGTGCAGCACCTCCTGCGCCGTGCGCACGCGCACGGCGGGAATCTGGCGCTTTAGCAGTTCCTGCACAACGGAGGCGGTTGTCCTCGGTCCGGTCCATTCCTCGATGAGCCGGTTCAGCGCGATCGCGTTGCGCATGCGCGTGTCGCGGCTGACAAAGCGCGGGTCGTTCTGCAACTCGGGGCGACCCATGGCGTCAAAGAGTTCTTTCAGCCATTCCGGGCGGAACGCCACGATTGCGACCTGGCCGTCGCTGCAGCGGTAGGTGCCGAAGGGAACCATGCGATCCTGCGAATTGCCCGAGCGCATCGGATAGCCTGCTTGCGCGTAGATGTCGAAATGTTCCTCCGCAAGGATCGAGGCCAGGCAGTCCAGCATCGATACCTGGACATGCTGGCCCTTGCCGGTGCGCCCGCGCTGGATCAGCGCAGAAAGGATGCCGTTGACGGCGAACACGGGAGCCAGCAGGTCCGCGATCGGGATGCCGCAGCGCACCGGCGGGCCGTCGGCAAAGCCGGTGACATCCATCAGTCCGCTGGCGGCCTGCACGAGGATGTCCACACCCTTCACGCCGGAGTAGAGGCTGGGGACGCCGAAGGCGCTGATGGATCCGTAGACGATACGTGGGTTGGCGGCGCTCACGGCCTCGTAGCCCACGCCAAGGCGGGCGGCGGCGCCCTCGCTCAGGTTTTCAAGCACCACGTCGGACTCGCGCGCAAGCTGCAGGAAGAGCTCCCGGCCCTCGGCGCGCTTGAGGTCCAGCGTGACGCTTTTCTTGTTGCGCGCCCGGTTCAGGATACTGAGGGAAACCTCGCCTTCCCTGCGTGGCCCGAAGTTCAGGCCTTCGCTGCCGACGAAAGGCTGGTTCGTGCGCGCGATGTCCCCGCCGCCCGGCGCCTCGATGTGGATCACCTCGGCGCCAAGGCCGCCCAGCAACAGGGCACCATAAGGCCCGGCGACGGCTACCGTGAGGTCAAGTACGCGAATGCCCTCCAAGGGGCGGCTGGCTGCAGACATGAGATGCTCCTTCCCGGAATTCATTCCACCCAGGTGACGATTTCGTCGAGATCCGCGCGCGCGGTGCGGAAGTGGTTGGCGCGGTGATGGGGGTCTTCGTAGCCGAAGGAGATGCCGCAGACGATGCGACGATCATCCGGAATGGGCAGGTGCTGGCGCAGGATGTCGGGCCAGGACGCGACCGCGGCTTGCGCGATGGCCCCAACGCCTAGCGAACATGCGGCGAGCAGGAAGTTCGATACCCAGGCACCGCAATCCATCACGCCATGGGTACCCAGGAGGGCGGGGCTGGTGACCAGGGCCAGGTGCGGTGCGCCGAAGAAGTGGAAGTTCTCCATTGCCTGGCGGGTCGAAGCATCGCGGTCGCCCTTGCCGACGCCGACGGCCTCGTACAGGCTCCAGCCGCAGGCACGGCGGCGGTCTCGGTACACGCCTTCGTACCCGAGTGGCCAGTCCAACTCCGGTGCGGCCGCTGCTCCGCTGCGTGCCCGGGCCGACATAGCGGTGCGCAAACCCTCCAGCGCCGCGCCGCTGACGATGTGCACATGCCAAGGCTGTGCGTTGCACCAGGATGCGCTGCGCCCCGCAGTAGCCACTATGCGCGTGACCAGTTCGCGGGGCAGCGGCTGGGGCCGGAAACCGCGGCAGCTGTGGCGCTGTGAGAGCAGGGCTGTGAATTGGTCGTAGGCGGGTGTGGCGGTGGAGGTGCCCCCCGGTGCGCTGCTCGTCAGGGGAGGGCAGCCCGCTGGCGCTGCTGCTGTCTCCTGCTGTTGAATGGATGTCATTGATTTCACTATGAGGCTTGCCGCCAGTCTGTTTTACATGATTTTATATGAATAATAATGCATTATGCATAAAATAATTCTACAACCAGAAATCGTAGTCGGCCACGGTATCGGGGTCAAAGACGAGGCCATGCAGTTGCACAACCCGGCAACATAGGCCTTGGCGCAGGGCTTCTGCTACATGGCGTTGGCGGCTGGCCTCGCCGACGTGAAACTGGAAATTTGTACCCGGCGGCAGGCACAGCGCATTGGTGCCGGTGCCTGCGAGGTCGGTGGCCGGGATGACATCGTTCGATTGCACGATCGCACGCAGCTCATCGCTTTTGGCCAAAGGCCCCGTACAGGCGTGTGTGCCTCGCTCGACCATGCGGGCAAAGGCCGTCGAACTGAGGTCGTTGATATGCAATGGGAAGGCAAGCTGCAGGCGACGCGCAAGCGCATCGCCCATGCTGTCCAGGCCGATACAGCCGATGCTTACTTCTGCTCCGCGAATACTTCACGCGCCTTCAGCGCAGCCGAAACGGCACTGGGCCAGCCGGCATAGAACGCCATGTGGGTGATCATCTCCACGAGTTCCTCTTGGGTGACGCCGTTGCCCAGCGCGCGCGGGAAATGGGTGCTCATCTGTTCCGTCTTGCCCAAGGCCACGAGCGCGGCGCAGGTGATCAGGCTGCGGTCCCGCTTGGAGAGTTGGGGGCGTTCCCAGACGTCGCCGAACAGTACCTTGTCATTCAACTCGGCCAGCTTGGGTGCGATCTCACCCAGCAACTGGCGGGCGGCGTTGGATTTGGCTGTACTCATGGTTTGATCCTGGTGGTAGTGCAGAAATGGGGGCGTGTACCTGTGGTCAGGTGGAACTGCCCTGCCGAAGTCCGCTCGCGGCTTTGGCGAACAGCTCGTCGCGGCTGCGGTAGCTGGGATCGGTTACATCACGGCTGCCCCAGGTAGTCGGTGTGGCGGACGAGCGCACTCCACCCAGGGCCACCGAGGTATGGCTCGTCTCAAGCACCACGATGCGATGCGCCACGCGCCATTCGCCATCGCGCCGCTCGAACTGATCGGCGTATCGGCCCCAGGCTTCGCGGCACATCTGGTCGCCGGGCTGCAGGGCAGGGCGTTCAACCTCGGTCGGCGGACGCAGGCGGCGGCTGACGAAGTAGGTCTCGACGAATGCGTGGTCCGGCCCGGCAAACTCGATCAGGCAGTTGCCCAGAAAATGCATGGAGTTATCGACGCCGGCGAAGCGCTTGTCCAGCCATTCGATCAAGCCGTCGATACCTCCCCGGTACTCACCGTGCTGGTCATAGGCATCGGGGTGGTAGGTGGAGCGAACCATGTCCCAGTCACCGCGGTCGACCCCGCGGGCGTAGCGGCACAGGCTGTCCTGGATCTCGGCGCGATCGGCCAAGCGCTGAAGAGTTTCGTTCATCAATCGGTTCCTCGTCGATATCGAGTGAAATGATTCAATTGCTGGTAGAGCCTGGTGACGCATTGCCTGCAACGAAGCGCTGAACGCCTGCCAGCATCGCCGGCGATTCATTGCGATAGCGGAACTGCATCCAGCGCTCCATCTGCAGCCCGTCCTTGAGCGGCAGTTCCAGCGCACGGCGCGCCATGAATTTCATGGAGGCCAGCGCATGGGCATCGGATGCGGCGATGTCCTGGGCCAGGGCCAGCGTCGCCGCAGCCAGTTCGGAGCCTGGGACTGCCAGGGACGCTAAGCCAATGCGCTCGGCTTCGCGACCATTCATGCGGCGGCCCGTAGTCACGTAGTACATGGCGCGTGCCATGCCAATCTTGCGCGGCAGGCGTTGCGAACTGCCGCCGCTGGGCAGCAGGTTCTTGCGCATGTGCTCGTCCCCGATCTGCGCCTCCTCGTCGGCAACGATCAGGTCGCATGCAAGCGCCAGCTCCAATCCGCCCGCGACAGCGTAGCCGTTGATGCTGGCAATGACGATCTGGCGCGCCGACTCCAGCGCTTCGAAGGCCGATTGCATGCGGTCCTGGTTGCGCAGGTGCGCCGCAGGATCGTTGAGCGCGCCACTGTCCGTGAGCCATTTCAGGTCGCTTCCGGCGCAGAAAGCTCGGCCAGTGCCGCGGATGACGATGACGCGGATGTCCCGCCCGGGGGCGGAGCATTCCCGAATCGCCGTCTCCAGGGCGATCAACGTCGGACCGTCCAGCGCATTCATTCTTTCGGGACGGTTCAGGGTAATCACGCGCACGCGGGGGTGCGTGTCTTCCACCAGCAAGGAATGGGTCATAAAAAAGTATTCCGTGGTAGTCGCAAAATTATGCACAATCGATGATACATCATATAATATTTACAGGAATTCCAACCACCAGGAGACAGCAACCATGAATTACTCTCGTCGGAGCCTGCTCGCCGCAGCCGCGCTCGGCACCGCATCGGCGTTTTCGCCGATGGCTTTTGCCCAGGCCTTCCCTGATAAAAGCAAGCCGATCCGGGCCATTGCCCCGTTTGGTGCGGGAACCTCTGCCGACGTTCTTGCCCGGGCGATCGCCCGGGCCATGGGGGAACTCTATGGCGTGAATGTGGTGATCGACAATCGTGTCGGGGCGGATGGCGTGATCGGCGTGCAGGCGGTCAAGGCTTCGGCGCCGGATGGCTACACCATTTTCATCACCAGCCTTTCGACGCAGGTGGTCAATCCTCACACCTTCAAAAAGCTGCCTTACGACCCCATGGCGGATCTGATTCCGCTATCGGGGGTGGGTAAAACGGCGCTGATGCTGAACATGGGGCCCTCCACGACCTTCAAGACCGCCCGGGAGTTCATCGCGGCGGCCAAGGCCAATCCAGGCAAGTACACCATTGGCAGCGGCACTGCCACGACGCGCATGGCTGGCGAGATGTTTTCGCGCGCAGCAGGTGTGCAAACCCTCAGCGTGCCATACAAGGCACTCGTCGATGCAATGACCAACCTGGCGGGTGGGCA
>JAFEEP010000145.1 GCA_018241045.1 Pseudomonadota bacterium
CCCTCCACGAAGTTCACGTCGATGTCGGCGAGTGCCAGGCGCTCGACCGCGATGCCGCGACCGTCACGGCCGAAGCGCAGCAGCAGCGTGAACACATCGCGGTAGGCCTTGATCGTGTTCGGGCTCAGGTTGCGCTGGCCAGCCAGGTAGCGCGTGAGGAAGTTCGTCACGTGCAACGACAGGTCGGTCGGCTTCATGACGGCCTCCCGGTCCTGCGTGGAATGACATCGCTGAAGGCCGCATCTGATCGCGAGACGATCTCCGGGTACAGCTCGGCGGTCATCTGCAGATAGTCCTGCGTGCCCTCGATCGAGGTATGGCCGAGATAGGTGGCCAGCACCGGCATCCTGGCCTGCAGGTCGGCGCCCTCCCGATACCAGCGCAGCAGGACGTGAACGGCGAAGGTGTGCCTCAGATCGTGAAGGCGAGGCCCTTCTCCTCGGCCACCATGGCCGATACCACTCCGGTGCAGCAACTCCCGGTAGTTGCGGTACACGCCGCCACCGTCCAGACGGCCCCCGCGCGGCGACGGGAAGAAGTAGTCATCGTCCGCACGTGACCCCAGCGCGGCCGCGTACCTCTGCAGACGCACGACCAGCGGCCGGGCCGGTGGCACCAGGCGGTCCTTGCGGAACTTGGTGTCGTTGATGCGCAGCACGCCCTGGGCGAGGTCCACGTCGCGCATGCGCAGGCTCAGCGCCTCTTCGAGACGCAGGCCGCATCCGTACAGCATGCGCAGCAGTTCTGGCAGGACGATGTGGCGCATGTGGGTCGACGCCTTCGGCTCGATGCGGTCAGCGGCTTCGAGCAGGCGGCGCACTTCCTCATGCGTCAATACACGCGCCAGGAACGACTTCGACTCCTTGGCAGCGACTGCGTGATCTGGCACGTCGGCTGGAAGGTCCAGCCTGCGCATGAACAGGGCGAATTGGCGAACCAGATTGATCCGATCGCGTTGTGTCTTGCCGTTCTCGTGCGGCTGCTTGGCCAGCCAGGACGAGGTCATGGACCTGGGCAGTTCCACTTGCTGCAGGCCCTGTCGACACAGGTGAGCGTCGAATCGACGCAGGCTCAAGGCGGTGTCGTTGTAGCGATAGCCACATGCTCGCTTCTCCTGGATGTACTGCGCCATCAGTGGCGCCAGGGGGCTATTGCCGGTGAATGTTGCGGGCTTACGAGGCACGGCCATGGCACACCTCCTCCGGATCGATGGCAGCGATGCGCAGCGTCTCTACATCGGCCTTGGCGTAGATGAAGGTGGTTGCCGGCGAGGCATGTCCCAGCACAGCCGAGATGACGGGGAACGGGGTCTGTGCTCCGAGCAGCCGCGTGGCCAGGGTGTGGCGCAGCGAGTGCAGGCCCCGCCGCTGCGGTGCCTTGAACTTGATCCCGGCCAGCTCCCGCCAGTACGCCACGACGCGGTAGAGCCGGTCGTTCTGGCAAATCGGATCGAACGGCGGCGTCAGGTTGGTGAAGAGATGGCGGTGTTCTACGGGTGGTCGCCCCGCTCGCAGGTAGTCGATGAGTGCGGCGCCGACTTCCTCGATCAACGGCAGGACCAGCGGTTCACCCGTCTTGTTCTGCACGATCTCGATGGTGCAGGTGGACCAATGCAGATGGTCCAGCGTCAGCCGCTTGATGTCGCCCAGGCGCAGGCCCAGGCGCGAGGCGAGCAGCAAGATGGCGTAGTCACGCCTGCCCTTCGGTGAGCTGCGATCGACCGCGGCAAGCAGCCGCTCGACCAGTTCCGGCTCCCACGCCGAAGGCACCTTGGCATTGCTTGCCAGCCGGACCGTCGGGATGGCGGCACCGAGGTCACGCGGCAGCATGCCGCGCATGAACAGGTACTGCAGGAACTGCCTCACGGCAGACGAGACGCACTTGACGGTCCTCGGCTTCCAGTCCGTCCGGGTCTGAACGAAGGCGCTCAGATGTTCAGCCTGGAGGGTGTCCAGCGTCTCCAGGCCGCGAGTGCGCAGGAAGTCCAGGAAGACCGCGATGCTGTGCATGCGCTCGGCCAGGCTGGTGGGTCGAAGATGCCGGCGCTCCCTGGCGTACTGCTCGTACTCCCGCAGGGCCTTGTGCATGCCCACCGGCACACGCAGCCCGGTGGTCTCAACCACGAAACGGCTGATGGTGCCGGTGCGCGCGAAGTCGTCAAGCACCTTGAGCCCGAAGACCAAGTGGCGCCGCCACCGTTGCCCTTCCACCAGAACTTCGCCGTCGCGCCAACCGAAAGCCTGCTCGAAGCGAAGCGCGAGGTCGCGTGAATAGACCGCCGGCTGGCCCTTGGCACGGGCGAAGTCGGCCAGTTGCTCCCACACCCGCTTGTAGCGGTTCAGGGTTCGGACGGTGTAGCTGCGCATCAGCAGTTCCTGCGCAGCGGCCTGGCACAGCGGCTCCAGCGCCAGCGCGCCGGACCCATCGGAGTTGAGCGAATCCATGATTGTCTCCACGTTGACGGCGGCCCCAGCGGCCACCGGGGAGGACGATCTTGGAAGCGTTATGCGCAGTCTTGTAGCCCTACGTCGCAGGCGGAACGCTTGGCTTACGGCACTTGCTGCGCATAAGCGCGGACTGGCCTAAATAGACCAAATGTGCAGCTGCACATATTGCGTACTTGGGCAAGAGCCTGGCCCATGCGCGGGC
>JAFEEP010000146.1 GCA_018241045.1 Pseudomonadota bacterium
CCATTCGCCGGACAGCCGCAGTATCCCGGCCTTGAGCCAGGCGCGCAGATAGCCGAGGCTCCAGCGCGGATAGACGCCCGGCGCAACCCGCCCCATGACGCGCATCAGCACTGCGCTCCACACCAGGGTAAGCGGCACCGATGCGATCGTGAGGGCAACGACCAGCATTCCTGCCCGGCTCTCCACGCTGGGGTGATAGGTCCAGCGCCAGATTTCCTCGATCCCCGTGTCGGTCATCCAGCAGGCGAGAACGGTCAGAATCATTCCTGGCAGGGTAGCGGCAAAGCCCAGCGCGCCTTCGGCAACCGAAGCAGCAAGGTCGAACAGCCATGGCTGGATTTCACGGCTGGCCACGGTCGGCTGCGGTGGCAAGGGTGCGATACCCACCCTTCGCGCAGGGACACCATCCCACACCTCGCCAGCAGGCACCTCGCAACCTGAATTGAGCGACGACAACGACGCAAGGACACTGCCTCGCCCCATGCGGCACCAGGCGCTGACCCCGGCTCGGGTTTCAAGTGCAACGCCCGCTTCGAGCACGATCGGCCCGACCACGATATCGCCGCGGTCAAGCTCGACCAGCGCGATCTCGGCGTCCTGCCCCAGCGCAACGCCGTCGCCCAGTTCGAGCAGGTCCCACCCGCCGCGGCTCAGATCGACGCCACGATGGATATGGACGCGCTGGCCGATCCGTGCACCCAGCGCGCGCAGGATCGTCTGCTGCAGCATCGTCCCTTGCAGCAGCGGCCAGGGAATGAGGCGACAGGCCTGGGCCACGATCCAGTGACGCAGGTACCACCCGCTCCACACCGGCGCGCGCATCGGGCGATAGCGTCCGATCACGATGCGCTTGACCAGCACCGCGAACAGAATCGCCACGGGCACGTAGAGCGCCAGTGCGGCCAGGGCTAGAACCGGCGTCAGCACGACAAAACCGATCAGGCTCAAATTCTGAAACAGCACCGGCAATACCCTGAAGACCAGCAACCAGGCCAGCCAGCCGCCGACCATCAGTTCGCCGCTCAGCCAGCCGATCTGGACCAGGTTGGCAAGCAGGGGCCGCACGGTCCCCGTTCGGGGTATGGCAAGCTCGGCGGGCTCATCCTCGCCCGCGTCGACTATCGGGTGCGCCATTGCGGCCAGCGCCCTGACGCTGCGCGCCTCATAGATGTCGCTGACGGTCACCCACTGGCCTCGTGGATCGTCGCGCAAAAGGGTGACCAGCAAGGCTGCGCTGAGCGAATCCCCGCCCAGATCGGCAAAGAAATCGGCGTCGACCGAGACAGCACCAGGCTTGTTCAGAATGTCACCCACGGCAACGGCGATAAATGCTTCCATCTCGCTTGCCGGCGGCGTTTCCGTGGCTCCGACATCGTCCCTGCCCAGATCGAGATCGGGTAGCCGCGCACGGTCGAGCTTTCCGCCAATGGTGGTCGGCAAGTCGCTCACCAGAGCGATGCGCACCGGCACCATATAGGCGGGCAACACGTGCCGAAGATCCGTGCGGAGCTGTTCAGGATCCGGCGGGCTGAGCGGATCGGCCGCCACTGCATAGCCGACCAGTTCGCTTCCGATCCTGGTCGCCTGCAACTTGCACGCACCGGCACGCACGCCGTCAAGCGCGGCCAGCCGCGCGTCGATTTCCCCCAGTTCAACGCGATATCCGCGGATCTTGACCTGGGCATCGATCCGCCCGTGATAGAAGAAACCCCCGTCCGCGTTGCAGTGTACCAGATCGCCGGTGCGGTATATTCGCCCCAGCAGAGGGTGTTCGACAAACTTTTCGGCGGTCAGCTCCGGTGCTTGCCGATAGCCGCGCGCCACACCCGCGCCACCGATGCACAGCTCGCCGCGTTGGCCGATAGAACATTCATTCAGGACTTCGTCCAGCACCCAGGCGTGCATTCCGGGAACCGGGCGGCCGATCCCCACTTCCTCACCGGCAACAACATCCCCCCGCAGGCAAGTGACGGCGCATTCGGTCGGGCCGTAGCCGTTGACCATCCGCCGACCTTGAGACCAACGATCGGCGATGTCCGCCGGAAGGGCTTCACCCCCGACATAGAGCAGCCGCAAGTCAGGCAAGGCCCGGGCGGGATCGGCGCAGCCCGAGCTGCGCAACAGGGTCGGCGGCGGACAGAACACCGTTATCCGCTCAGCTCTCAGCCAGGCAACGAGGTCAGGGCCAAGTCGCGCTGCGGCATCGCCCATTACCACAAGGGTGGCCCCGGCGGCGAAGGCCAGCCAGGTCTCCTCGATCGACGAGTCGTAAGCGCTCGACGATCCCTGGACAACGCGATCGTTCCGCCCGAGCCCGAACTCGGCGATGTCCGACGCAACCAGATTGGCGATGTTGCGATGCTCAATCTGGACGCCCTTGGGCTTGCCCGTGGTGCCGGAGGTGTAAATCACATAAGCGAGCCGTTCCGGTGATAGTTCGGGGAGCGGCAGGACCGGAGCTGTGCGATCGCGCACCAGCGCCTCGACGTCCAGCAGCAGGTCGGAACCGATCGCAAGATTGCCGAGGCGGGCAAGGCTGTCTCCGAGAGCAAGGATGGCCGCGGGTTCGGCGTCCGCGATAATTTCCGCGATCCTGTCGTCCGGGAAACTCGGGTCGATACAGGTATAGGCTCCGCCCGCCTTGAGCACTGCCAGTTGCGCAACATAGAGCAGAGGCGTGGCGCGAGGAATCATCAGCGCCAGGATTGTCTCGTCGGTGATCCGCGGAAGGAGATGGCGTGCGACCTGATCGCTCAATCGATCAAGCTCGCCATAGGTCATGGTCTGCCGCGCTTGCCGACCTGCCGCTGGCGGTACGTCGATGGCCAGCACCTCAGCGTGAAGCTGAACCACTGGCTGCAGGAATTCCTGCAGCAGTTGGCTGCCCGCTTCCTGCGCTCGTTCTTGCGCAATGTCGATCCCGGTCGGCTTCATTCTGCCTGTCTTGTCCTGCTGGCGCCACGCTGGATGCTGGTCCGCCCCTGCCAGCGCCAATACCGCCGGAACGCGCAACGGCAAGTGCGTTCAAGCGTCAAAATGTCACCGGGACCGTGCCGACCGTCCCGAGGAGAAGTTACTCGCCGATTGCCGACGCCGAGATCAATCGGGCGTTCAAAGCCCGCGAAGGGGTCGCGCCAGGAGTGAAGCCCCTTTTCGGCGAATTGCCGTCGGCGGATGAAAAGCTCTGGAAAAGAACGCTTGGGCACTTGGCGCGAATCTTTGCAGCGCACTAGGTCCGCGCCAGTGAGCTTGCCAATCCAAATCGGTGTCGACCAGAACGACGGCCCGATCAGCATCGATATCGAGGAACTTCTCGCCACCCGCTTGCTGGTGCAAGGCAACAGCGGCTCGGGCAAATCGCACCTGCTCCGGCGCATCCTTGAAGAGAGCGCGGCGCTCGTCCAGCAGGTGGTGATCGATCCCGAAGGCGACTTCGTCACGTTGGGCGAGGTCTTCGGCCACATTGTCATCGATGGCGCCGCCTATTCGCCAACGGAGTTGGCCCGCCTCGCTGCCCGGGTGCGCAAGCACCGCGCATCGGTGGTGCTCGCACTCGACGGGCTGGAGATCGAGGCCCAGATGCGTTGCGCGGCGCAGTTCCTTTCTGCCTTGTTCGACGCCCCGCACGAGCAATGGTATCCGGCTCTCGTGGCGGTGGACGAGGCGCAGCTGTTCGCCCCCGCCGCCGCCGGTGAAGTCACCGATGAAGCGCGGCGGGTCAGTTTGTCGGCCATGACGAACCTGATGTGCCGCGGCCGCAAGCGTGGTCTGGCCGGGATCATTGCCACCCAGCGGCTCGCCAAGCTCGCCAAGAACGTCGCCGCCGAAGCTTCCAATTTTCTGATGGGCCGGACGTTTCTCGATATCGACATGGCACGCGCTGCCGACCTGCTGGGCATGGAACGCCGCCAGGCCGAACAGATCCGCGATCTTGCCCGCGGACAGTTTCTCGGTCTCGGGCCGGCCATAAGCCGCCGCCCCGTAGCGGTGCGGATTGGCCCCGTGCGCACTGGCGCAAAGGTTCTGGTGCGGGAATTGGCGCCCCTGCCCAACGTCTTGCCTGACGAACTCCACGCCCTTTTGCACGCTGATCTCCACATCGAGCCGACTTGCGCTTTCGAGCCGACTTCCGCCAAGGTGCAACCCGGCGCGGACGAGCTGATCGAAACAATCGCGAGCGGTGCACTCGACACCGAAGAGCAGGTCGAGTCGGCTCCAAGTTTCTTGCTGTCGCAAGAAGAGACCGATACCGCGATCTCGAACATTCTGCTCGCCATGGCAGCCGAGGATGGCAACACCTTTCAACCCCAATCCAGGCTGTTTCAGGATTTCATAGTCAGGTGTCGGATGCAGCGGCTCACGGCCGGCGGCCTTGATATGCACCTGTTTCGGCGCCGCTTCGCCATGGCGGTGGCCGGGGTTACCGATCCCGACTGCGAAACCTGGCGCGAAATCCTGAG
>JAFEEP010000147.1 GCA_018241045.1 Pseudomonadota bacterium
CGAGCACCGCGACCTTGACGCGGCGATCGACGCGCTGACCGGCGGGGGCAGTACGGACCAGCTCCAGATCGCGCGCCTGAAAAAGCGCAAGCTCAAGCTCAAGGACCAGATCGCGATGATCGAGGACTATCTGATCCCCGATATTATTGCCTGAGTCGCGGGCTTGCCGAACGCAATTCCGCGCGTCCCGGGCTGTGGAATTGTCCCTCTCGGGGACAGTCCCGAATTGGTGTGCGTAACTGCGCACAGGACGATTGGCAGAGGCGATTCCCCGGGCCTATCGCTGCCGCCATGGTGACCCCGGCAAGCATCAACCCGCGCATCGTCGAAGGCCTGTATTGCGAGGCGCTGACCCTGTCGGACGAGGTGCGTTCGGCCTTCGCGGTTCATGGTCGGATCGACGGCGACGAGGACGACCTCGCCCGGGTGGCGCTGTCGTGCGAGGCGTTGCGCACCACGACGCGGATGATGCACGCGGTAGCCTGGCTGCTCAACCACCGCGCCTATTTCATCGGTGACCTGTCGGAGTTTCAGCTGCGCCGCTATGGCAAGCTGGTCGACTTTCCCGAAGGCGATCCCGCTCACCTTGCCCAGCTCGACCCCGAAATGCGCGAGCTGATCCGTGCGACCGAGCGGTTCCACGCGCGGCTCAAGCGGCTCGACACCGGCTGGCGCGATCGCGATCCCGCCGCACCCAGCGCGATCACCCGGCTGCGCGACCGGCTGGCGCGGCAGGCCTAGACCGGCAGCTAAGTCGCGGCGAGCGCTTGCGTCCAGGCCGCACGGCGCGCCGCGGTGTCGGTCGAACGGGGCTTGAAGGTCTGGACCGCGCCGCGCATGACACTGGCGGCTTCGCGAAGATCGCCATGAATTCCGGCACCAACCGAAGCCAGCATCGCCGCGCCGAGCGCGGTGGTTTCAACGAAGCCCGGACGCTCGACCGGAACCTGGAGGACACTGGCCAGGTCCTGCGCCATCCAGTCGTTCGCGCTCATCCCGCCGTCGATCCTGAGCGCGGTCCAGGCCGCGCCGTCGGCGGTGAAAGCCTCGGCCAGTTCGAGCGTCTGCATCGCCATCGATTCAAGCGCGGCGCGCGCCAGGTGGGCGCGGCTGGTGGCGAAGCTCATGCCGGTGAACGCCGCGCGCGCATCCGGCCGCCAGTGTGGCGCGCCCAGGCCCGATAGTGCCGGAACCACCGTCACTCCGCCGCTGTCGGGCACGGATGCGGCGAGCGCCGCCGTTTCCTCTGCGCTGGCGATCAAGCCCAGACTGTCGCGCAGCCACTTGATCAGGCTTCCTGCGACGAAAACAGAACCTTCGAGCGCATAGCTGCGCTGTCCGCCAAGCTGATAGAGCACCGTGCCGAGCAGGCGGTTGGCCGAATGGGGCACCGCCTGCCCCATGTTGGCGAGGACGAAAGCCCCAGTGCCATAGGTCGCCTTTGTCTGGCCTGGTGAGAGGCAGTCCTGCCCGATCGTCGCCGCCTGCTGGTCCCCGGCAAGGCCGGTGATCGGGATCGCGCGGCCGAGCAGCTCCGGATCGGTCGCGGCGAAGTGGCCCGCATTGTCGACCACATCGCCCAGCGCCGCGCGCGGCACCCCGAACAAATCACACAGCCCCTCATCCCAGCTTGCCCCCGTCAGCGCCAGCAGCAGAGTGCGGCTGGCGTTGCTGGCATCGGTCAGGTGCGCCCCGCCGCTGAGCTTGAACACCAGCCAGTCCTCGACCGTGCCCAGTGCCAGCCGTCCGGCGCGCGATGCTTCGGCGATGGCGGGGACATTGTCGATCAGCCAGCGCATCTTGGTCGCGGAGAAATAGGGATCGAGCAGCAGACCAGTCGCCGCCTGAACCGCAGGTTCGTGGCCCTGTTCCTTCAACGCGGCGCAGAAATCGGCGGTGCGGCGGTCCTGCCAGACCAGCGCGTTGTGCAGCGGCGCGCCACTGACCTTGTCCCAGGCGACCACGGTTTCGCGCTGGTTGGTGATCCCGATCGCGGCGATCCGTCCGGCACCGCCGACGCTGGCCATCACCTCGCGCAGGCTGGCGAGGGTCTTGTCCCAGATTTCCGCTGCGTCGTGCTCGACCCAGCCGGGCTGGGGATAGAACTGGGTCAGTTCGTGCTGCGCCACGCCATGCGGCGCGCCGTCCGCCCCGAAGAGCATCGCCCGGGTCGAGGTGGTGCCGGCATCGAGGACGAGGATCAGTGGGTCGGACATCGAATTCTCCCTGCCGCCCATGGGTAGCGCTTGGATTGACCGAGACAAGTCGCCATATCGGCTGGCGATGGATATGCCCGCCAAACCCTGGCCGACCGGCCTTGCCGAGCTTTGCGAACCGCTGGTGCGCCGTGTGCTGGCGCCCAATCCCTCGCACTATACCTTCACCGGCACCCAGACCTATCTGGTCGGAGCGGGCGATGACGTGGCGGTGATCGATCCCGGCCCGGCGGGAACCGGGGTGACGGGGCACGCCGACACCAATGGCGCGGGCCATGTCGAGGCGATCATTGCGGCGGTGGGCGAGGCGCGGATCGCGGCGATCCTGTGCACGCATACCCACCGCGACCACTCCCCCGCCGCCGCCGAACTCAAGGCCCGCACTGGCGCGCCGATCATCGGTTGCGCCCCGCTGGCGATGGACGACGACGGCCCCCGCGCCGACGCCGCCTTCGATCCCGACTATGCCCCTGACCGGGTGCTGGCCGATGGCGAGCGGCTGAGCGGCACCGGCTGGACGCTCGAGGCTGTCGCCACCCCCGGCCACACCAGCAACCACCTGTGCTACGCCCTGATCGAAAGCGGCGCGCTGTTCACCGGCGATCACGTCATGGCCTGGTCGACCAGCGTGGTCTCTCCGCCCGACGGCGACATGAGCGCCTATATGGCCAGCCTGCAAAAGCTGCATGACCGCGACGACAGAGTTTACTACCCGGCCCATGGCCCGGCGGTGACCAAGACGCGCCAACTGGTGCGCGGAATGCTGGGCCACCGCCGCCAGCGCGAGGCGCAGATCCTGCGCCTGCTCGGCACCGGACCGCAGCGGATCACCGAAATGGTGCCGGTGATGTACAAGGGCCTTGATCCCCGGCTGACCGGGGCGGCGGGGCGCTCGGTCCTCGCCCACCTGCTCGATCTTCGCCATCAGGGCCGCGTCGCCAGCGAGGGAGACGAATGGTCGATCGTCGCCTGACGCTCTCGCCCCCGCGCCGGGGCGCGCCGTGGCTGGCCCTGGCCGGGGCGGTCGCGCTCGCCGGATGGCTGGGATGGAAGGCCTATGGACCGCGTAATCTGGGCGATCCGATCGCCACCAGTCTGGTCGCGCTGGAAAAGCAGGACAAACTGACGGTCTTTGCCGTCCAGCTCTCCCCGGTGGTCGCCGCCGACGACGCGCGCCTGTTCGGAATGCTCAAGAGCCGCCAGGTTGCGGTGATCCCCGCGCGGGTCGACTATTCGATCGACATGGCAGCGATGGGCCGCGACCGGATGAAATGGGACGCGGCGACCAAGCGCCTCGACGTCACCCTGCCGCCGATCCGGCCGGGCAAGCCCAACCTTGACGAAGGCCGCGCCCAATATCTGCGCGAAGGGGTGTGGATCACCGGCGACGCCCAGGCCAAGCTGACCCGCGACAACACCCTGCTCGCCGAACAGCAAGCCGCCCAGCAGGCGGCCAACCCGGTGCTGCTCGACCTTGCGCGCAATGCGGCGAAGGACGCCGTACGCCAGAACCTGGCGATCCCCCTGCAGGTCGCGGGCTATGGCGAGGTCACCGTGACGGTGCGCTTCGACGGCGAGAAGCCAACCCCGTGACGAAATTGCTTGTGCGATATCGCACATAAGTGTATTAGCTAACTATATCACCTGATAAAAAACGGAAAAATCCGGGTCGCCCAACCTTGGGGAGATTTCTCGATGGCGACCTTGGCGCAGCCCGCAACGCGGGAAGCTGACTTCTATCGTAACATGGCAATCGGCCTGTCGGCCTTCATCCTGTTCGGCTTTGCGCAGTTCGCCGCGCGTGGCTTTGTCGACTATCGCAACGTCCCGCTGATCGTCCATGTCCACGGCATGGTCATGGTCGGCTGGCTGGGGCTGTTCGTTACCCAGGCCAGCCTTGTCGCGCGCGACAATATGGCGCTGCACCGCAAGCTCGGCTGGTTCGCCGCGCTGCTCGCCACGCTGATCGCACCGCTGGCGATCGGGGTCTGCGTCACCGCGATACGCGTCGGCATGGCCCCGCCGTTCTTCACCAGTCCCTATTTTCTCGCGCTGGTCTCGATCGAGGGCTTGCTGTTTTCCGCGACGGTATGGTGGGCGATTGCCCGGCGCAAGCAGACCGACTGGCACCGCCGCCTGATGATCGGCGCCAACGTGATGCTGATGGAGCCGGCACTCGGACGCATCCTGCCAATGCCACTGATCGGGGGCGAAGCAGGCGAGTTTGTCGCGCTTGGCGTGCAGCTAGTGGTGATCGGCCTGCTGCTGCGCCACGATCGCGCAACGCTGGGCCGGGTCCATCCAGCGACCGTAGCCGCCACGCTGCTTGTCATCGCCGGGCACGCCGCGGTAACGATCGGCGCGCGCACGCCGTTCTACGTCGACCTTGCCGCGCGCCTCGCTGCTTGATCGCCCGCAGACGACGATTTCCTCTTGGGGCCAGGCGCGCGAATGCCTAGATGAGGCCAGCCTATCCCCTTGAGGAACCATCGCGATGACCGCCCAGCCCCAGTCCCTCTCCGGCCTCGACCTGCGCGCCGAGATCGACCGTCTGCGCAAGGAGCGCAACGCGATCATCCTCGCCCACTACTATCAGAAGCCGGAGATCCAGGACCTCGCTGATTTCGTCGGCGATTCGCTGGAGCTGAGTCGCAAGGCCGCATCATCCGACGCCGATGTCATCGCCTTCTGCGGGGTCAAATTCATGGCCGAGACGGCCAAGATCCTCGCGCCCGAAAAGATCGTCGTGCTGCCCGATCTCAACGCCGGGTGCAGCCTTGAGGATTCGTGCCCGCCGGAAAAGTTCGCCGCTTTCCGCGCCGCGCACCCCGATCACATCGCGCTGACCTACATCAACTGCTCGACCGAGGTGAAGGCGCTGTCCGACGTGATCGTCACCAGCTCGAGCGCCGAGACGATCCTTGCCCAGATCCCGCCCGAACAGAAAATCATTTTCGGCCCCGACCGTCACCTGGGCGGCTACCTCGCCCGCAAGTTCGATCGCGAGATGCTGCTGTGGCCGGGAGTCTGCATTGTCCACGAAGCCTTCAGCGAAACCGAACTACTCAAGCTCAAGGCCCTGCACCCCGGCGCGCCAGTTGCCGCGCATCCGGAATGTCCGCCGTCGATCCTCGATCATGCCGACTCTGTCGGATCGACCAGCGGCATCCTCAAGTTCGCGCAGGGGTTCGATGGCGACACCCTGATCGTCGCGACCGAGCCGCACATC
>JAFEEP010000148.1 GCA_018241045.1 Pseudomonadota bacterium
GCATCACATCGACCGGATCATCGACGAAGTTGACTGCATTGCGAAAGGTCGCCGATCCGTGCAGGCCGCGGGTGTACCAGCCCAGGTGCTTGCGAGCCATCTTCACCCCGGTATCTTCGCCATAGAGGTCAAGCATCCAGCGATAGTGTTCAAGGATCAGGTCAAGCTGTTGATTCAGCGTTGGATCAGCCAGTTGCTGCCCGGTCCTCAGCCAATGCATCACCTGCGCGAGCAGCCAGGGGCGGCCATAGGCGCCGCGCCCGATCATCACCCCGTCGGCGCCCGACTGCGCCAGCGCAGTGGCGGTGTCCTCGATCCCGCAAATATCGCCGTTGACGATCACCGGGATCGACACGGCTTCCTTGACCCGCTGGACGAAGGCCCAGTCGGCGCTGCCTTTGTACATCTGATTGCGAGTGCGGCCGTGAACAGTGATCATCTGTGCGCCGATATCCTGCGCGATCCGGGCCAGTTCCGGGGCGTTGAGGCTGTCGTGGCACCAGCCCATCCGCATCTTGACCGTGACCGGAACCTTCACCGCCTTCACCGTTGCCTCGATCAGGTTTGACGCCAGCTTGACGTCACGCATCAGTGCCGATCCGGCATCGCCGTTGACCACCTTGCGCACCGGACAGCCCATGTTGATGTCGATGATCGCCGCACCGCGATCCTCGACCAACCTGGCCGCTTCGGCCATCTGCGCGGGTTCGCAGCCGACCAGCTGCATCGACACCGGCTCCTCCGCCGCGTCCCAGGCAGCCTTCTGCACCGACTGGCGCGTCTCGCGAATCGCGGCGGGGCTGGCGATCATCTCGGTGACGTTGAGGCCCGAGCCGAAACGGCGCACCATCCGCCGGAACGGCAGGTCGGTAACGCCGGTCATCGGCGCCAGGATTACCGGGCAGTCGATGCGGACCGGGCCGACCATGATCGGATCAAGCCGTGGCGGAGTGGGAAGCGGGTTCATCTGTGCGTGCCTAAAAATTGGGCAGCACATAGGGAATTGCTCGGCGCGCGGCAAGCGCTTACCGGCATGGCGATGTCCACGCCCCCCGCCCCGCCCCGCATCGCTGCCGTCATCGTCGCCGCTGGCCAGGGGCTGCGCGCCGGTCAGCCCCTGCCCAAGCAGTTCGCCATGTGGCGCGGCAAGCCGGTCGTGCGCCACTCGGCCGAGGCTTTTGCCAAAGCCGGTTTCGCGCCGATCATGGTCGCCATACCTGATGGTGCGACTGACCTTGCGAGGCAGATGTTGGACGGGATCGAAGGAATTCAACTGATCGCCGGCGGTGAAACCCGGCAGCAATCGGTACGCCGCGCGCTCGAAGCGCTTGAGGTTTCGGCCCCTGATCTGGTGTTGATCCACGATGCGGCGCGCCCGATCGTCCTGATGCCCGTCGTCGATCGCCTGATAGCCGCTCTGGAATGGCAGCCAGGCGCGATCCCCGTTCTTCCGGTGGTCGACAGTCTGGCTCATGCCGATGGCCCGCTGATGGGCGAACCGGCGCGGCGCGAAGATCTGCGTCGCGTTCAAACCCCGCAAGCGTTCAACTTTCCCGCGATCCTTGCCGCGCACCGCGCCTGGTCGGGCGAGGCCCAGGCCGGCGATGACGCACAAGTGGCGCGCGCGGCTGGCCTTGCCGTCGCTCTCGTCGAAGGAGACGAAGTGCTGCACAAACTGACCTTTGCCGCCGATTTCGCCACCCCCGCCCCGGTCCGGGTTGGCACCGGCTATGACGTCCACCGCCTCGCCGCAGGGGAGGAACTATGGTTGGGCGGGGTGAGGATCGAACACACGCACGGGCTTGCCGGGCACAGCGATGCCGATGTCGCCATTCATGCCCTGGTCGATGCGATCCTTGGCGCGATCGGACAGGGCGATATCGGTAGCCACTTCCCACCGAGCGACCCGCAGTGGCGCGGCGCGTCATCCGATCGTTTTCTCGTTCACGCCGTCACGCTGGCTGCACAGGCAGGCTACCGCGTCGGCAACGTCGACCTGACGATCATCTGCGAGGCGCCCAAGATCGGTCCGCACCGCCAGGCGATGCGCGCGCGCCTGGCCGAACTGCTTGAAACCGCGGTCGATGCGGTGAGCGTCAAAGCGACCACAACCGAGCGACTCGGTTTCGCCGGGCGCAGCGAGGGGATTGCCTGCCAGGCTGCGGCAACACTGCTCGTCAATTGAGCACTGGCTTTTCCACTCCAACCGGACCAAGGCGCGCGTCGTGATTCGCAACCTTTGTGGAACAACACGTGAACCTGCTGCCTGATGACCTGATTGAACTGGCCGAACGCGTCGTGCGCGAGAACCGCGCGGCGGGGCGGACGATCGCGCTGGCCGAAAGCTGCACCGGTGGCCTCGTTGCCGCCGCGCTGACAGAGATCCCCGGATCCTCGGCGGTGCTTGACCGCAGCCTGGTGACCTATTCGAACGAGGCCAAGCAGCAGCTGCTCGGCGTATCGCGCGACATCATCGACACCTTCGGCGCGGTTTCGATCGCCTGCGCCTGGGCAATGGCCCAGGGCGCGCTGACACGCAGCCAGGCCGATGTCGTGGTGGCGATCAGCGGGATCGCCGGCCCCGATGGGGGCAGCGCCCAGAAGCCGGTCGGCACCGTAGTCTTTGCCCGCGCGATCAAGGGCGAGGATGAGGAAGCGATCGTCGCCGAGGAGCGGCACTTCGAAGTCCCGGACCGCGCCGGGGTGCGCCATCAGGCCGCGCTGGTCGCGCTCGAACTGTTGCTGCCGTAAAGCCGGGCCGCGCGTTCCTCGAACGCGGTGACCATCTTGCGGAAGGCGCGATCGAAGTATTGCCCGGCCAATGCCTCGAACACCGAATTGCGGAACGTGAAGTCAACGTGAAACTCGACCTCGCAGCCGCCGTCCTCGATCGGGCGGAACAGCCAGACATTGTCGAGATCGCGCATCGGCCCGTCGATGTAGATCACCTCTATCCGATTGGGGCGGTCCTTGATCACCCGCGAGGTGAACTTCTCGCGCAGGGCGTTGAATCCGACCAGCATATCCGCAACCATCTCGGTTTCGCTGTTCGATCGCACCCGCGTCGCCACTACCCACGGCAGGAACTCGGCATAGCGCGCGACGTCACCGACCAGGTCGAACATCTGCTGCGCCGACCACGGCAGGCGCCTGACTTCGCGGATACCCGGCATCAGCCGCGCTGTGCCGCCTTGGCCAGTTGCGCTTCGCGCGCGGCGCGCATTTCGCGGAAATCGTCGCCGGCGTGATAGCTTGACCGGGTCAGCGGGCTCGACGCCACCTGAAGAAAGCCCTTGGCCCGGGCGATCGCGCCATAAGCGTTGAAGGCCTGCGGGGTGACGAAATCGATCACCTTGGTGTGCTTGGGCGTGGGCTGGAGGTATTGCCCCATGGTCAGGAAGTCGATTCCGGTGCTGCGCATGTCGTCCATCACCTGATGAACCTCAAGCCGCTCCTCGCCCAGGCCGAGCATGATGCCCGACTTGGTAAAGATCAGCGGATTGTGGCGCTTGACCTCTTCAAGCAGCCGCAGCGAGGCATAGTAGCGCGCACCCGGACGGATCGTGGGGTAAAGCCGCGGCACGGTTTCGAGATTGTGGTTATAGACATCCGGCCCGGCGGCAACGATCGCCTCCACCGCCTCGCGCATCTTGCCCCGAAAGTCTGGGGTGAGGATTTCGATCGTCGTCGAAGGCGTGTTGCGGCGCAGTGCCTCGATCACCTTGACGAACTGCCCCGCCCCGCCGTCCGGCAGATCGTCGCGGTCGACCGAGGTGATGACGATGTGTTCCAGCCCCATCTTCGCGGCGGCAATGGCAACGTGTTCCGGCTCGAGCGGATCGACGATCCGCGGCATCCCGGTCTTGACGTTGCAGAACGCACAGGCCCGAGTGCAGACATCGCCCAGGATCATCACGGTCGCGTGCTTCTTGGTCCAGCATTCGCCGATGTTCGGGCAGGCCGCTTCTTCGCACACCGTGTTGAGCCCAAGATCGCGCATCAACTGGCGCGTCTCGCCATAGCCCTTGCTGGTCGGAGCCTTGACGCGGATCCAGTCGGGCTTGCGCTGGCGTTCGGGCTTGGGTGCGGAGGAGAGGTCGTTCATGGCGCCCATCTAGGCATTTGCCCCCCCGCTTGCCATACCTTATTTTAGGGGCCAATAGGCCACCCATGACTGACACCTTCTCCCCGGAACTCAGCCGCCTGATCGATGGCTACCGCCGCTTTCGCCAGAGCGGATGGACCGCGAACCGCGAACGCTGGGCCAGCTTGCGCGACGGGCAGGAGCCCGAGGTGATGGTGATCGCCTGTTCCGACAGCCGAGTCGATCCGGCGCAGATATTCGACGTCGATCCGGGCGAGATCTTCGTGGTCCGCAATGTATCGGCAATGGTTCCCCCGTTCGAGACCAATCCCGGCCACCACGGCGTTTCGGCCGCGCTGGAATTCGCGATTCAGGTTCTCAAGGTCAAGGAAGTGGTGGTCATGGGCCACGGCATGTGCGGCGGTTGCAAGGCCGCGCTGACCCGTGAACTGCATGGCGCCGAACCCGGTGAAGGCGGCTTCATCGCAAACTGGATCTCGATGCTCGACGATGCGCGCGACGCGGTGGTTGCCGAACACGGCACCCACGGCCGCGTCGCCGAACGGGCGATGGAACAGGCCGGGGTGCGCGTCAGCCTGGCCAACCTGCGCACCTTCCCCTGCGTCCGCTCCAAGGAGCGCAACGGCGAGCTCAAGCTGCGGGGTGCGTTCTTCGCGATCTCGGACGGGCTGCTGCACGTCCTTGACGAAACGACTGACGAGTTTTCGCCCATCGAGTAAGGCGACGGAAAAGGGCGGCCGTTGCCAGCCGCCCCTCCCACTTTCAGCC
>JAFEEP010000149.1 GCA_018241045.1 Pseudomonadota bacterium
ACTTGCCAATCGCGCTCCACCCCTCGACACAATCGTGACGGGTGATCTGGCTGCGCTGGGGCAGGGCCTTGAGCGCATCGAGCGACAACGACAACGGCTGGCGCACCAGTCCATCGACCCGCAGCGACCACCGGGCAAAGCCTTGGGCGAGGTGGCCGCGATAGCCTGCGTCGGCAACGCTGGTGCTGCCATTGGTGCGAAAGTCGGGCGACATATCGCGCTCGGCATATTCGCGCGCCAGCGCATCGCCGACCAGCAGGCGCTGGGCGCGCATGGTCAGCCCCTCGGCCCCGATGAGGCGGTCACGGAACGGCGCGGCGCGGTTGAGCCGGTCGCACCCGCCGAGCAGCAGCCCGCCTGCCCCTGCCGCACCAAGGCCGATCAGCTTGCGCCGCGAGACGATCATGCCGGTTCCTTGGGCAGACGATACCAGCCGGTTATCATCGCGCGCACCTCGTTCACAGGTCCGGCGAGCAGCACCATGAGGATGTGAACCGCGAAGAACGCGACCAGCCCGCCGGCACAGAGGAAGTGGAGCGAGCGCGCGGATTGTCGCCCGCCCAGCAGGTCGAGCAGCACGGGAAACCCGGCGTCGATCGCGGGGGACATCGCCAGCCCGGTCAGGATCATCCCCGGCAGCAGGACCAGCAGCACAGTGCCATAAGCCAGCTTCTGCAACGCGTTGTAGCGCCGCGCTGCCGCCCCGGTCGGAAAGCGCAAATGCGCGTGCTCGACTACATCGTGCCACAGGTGCCCGGGCGTCAGTTCACCGCGCCGGGGGGCAAGATCGCGGCGCAGATGCCCGCCGACCAACGCCCACACCAGGTAGAGCGCCAGGCCGCTCACCAGCAGCCAGGCAAAGGCCAGGTGCCAAAGCCGCGCATCGGCAAGGCTGTACGTTGACGGGATGGTGATCCAGCCGGGAAAGGGCTCACCCCCCCTTACCTGCGACAGATCGAGCCAGGCCGGATCGGGATTGGCGCCGTAGCTGCCCCAGTAGAGCCGGGGATGGGCGTTGAAGATCATCAGCCCACTCATCAGCATCACCGCGACGATGACCACGTTGAACCAGTGCCACAGGCGGGTGGGCCAGCGATGTCGACGCACCAGATCGCCGCCGCGCGGGCTGCCCTCAACCGGATCGTCGCCTTGCGACGTCATAATGCCTTTCTCCGCACTCGATCGGCACTTGTAGCACCGCGGGCCGGTTCAGTCATGCGGCAGCAGCAGCGCGCGCCGCCGCTGGACACAGTCGAGCAGCCATTCCTTGCCCGCCTTGATCCGCGCGAGGTTCTGCGTGTCCTTGTGGGTGACCAGCCAGAACGAGCGGACGATCCGCCTTTCGGGCAGCACCGGCACCAATCGCGGATCGGAATCGCCCATGAAGCAGGGCAGCACCCCGATCCCCGCCCCCGCCGCGAGCAGGCTGTGTTGGGCATTGATGCTGGAAGAACGCAGGCTGGCGCCAAGGCCGGGGTGGATCTCGTCAAGGTAACGCAGCGCCGGATCGTATAGCAGGTCGGGAATATAGCCGACCAGCCGGTGCCCCTGAGCCAGGTCGGCGGCGCGCGCCGCTGTGCCCTGCGCTGCGAGATAGTCCGGCGCGGCATAGAGGCGCAGCGCATAGTCCGACAGCTTGCGCGCGATCACCGGCCCGGCCTTGGGTCGCGACAGGGTTACCGCGATATCCGCCTCGCGCTTCGACAGGCTGAGAAACCCGCTCGAGGCGACGAGGTCGAGCGTCAGCGCGGGGTGCGCCGCGACGAAAGCCGGAACCTGATGGGCGAGGAACCACGAGCCGAACCCTTCCGAAGTGCTGACTCGCAGCGTTCCGGCCAGCCCCTCGTCCACGCCCTCGGCGATCCCACTGGCGGCCTGGGCCATCGCCTCGACCTGGCCGAGCAGCGCCTCCCCAGCTTCGGTCAGGATCTGCCCGGTGCGGGTCTGCTCGAACAGTGTCGCGCCAAGCCGTGCTTCGAGGCGGCGCAGGCGGCGGCCGACCGTGGTCGCATCGAGGCCCAGCGCCGCCCCCGCCCGTGCCAGTTGTCCGGCGCGCGCGATGGCGAGGAATGCCTGAAAGTCGCTCCAGTCAGTAACCTGCATATCTGCAGATCATACTCGCAGAATTGCGGCTTGCCTGCAAGATAATGCGGGTGCAGGGCCGCAGGCGAGAGGGTCTCGAAAGGAACACCACGCAATGCGCATGATCGACCACTTCATCGTTGGCGGCACGGGCGGCCTGGCCCAGGCGCGCAAGGCGGCGGTCATGGACCCCAACAACGGCGGGCAGCAGGCCGAGGTCGTGCTGGGCGGCGCCGATGCGCTGGAACGCGCGGTGGCGGCGGCGCAGGCGGCACAACCTGCCTGGGCAGCCCTGAACCCGCAGCGCCGCGCCCGCGTGATGTTCAACTTCAAGGCGCTGGTCGAAGCGCACATGGACGAGCTGGCCGAAATGCTCTCGGCCGAACACGGCAAGGTCATCGCCGACAGCAAGGGCGACGTCCAGCGCGGACTTGAAGTGGTCGAGTTCTGCTGCGGCCTGCCCCACGTGCTCAAGGGTGACTATTCGATCGGCGCGGGTCCGGGGATCGACGTCTATTCGCTGCGCCAGCCGCTTGGCATTGGCGTCGGCATCACCCCGTTCAACTTCCCGGCGATGATTCCCCTGTGGATGGGCGCGGTGGCGACCAGCGTGGGCAATGCCTTCATCCTCAAGCCAAGCGAGCGCGACCCCTCGGTGCCGGTGCGTCTGGCCGAGCTGTTCCTCGAAGCGGGCCTACCCGAAGGGATCTTCCAGGTGATCCACGGCGACAAGGAGATGGTCGATCTGATCCTTGATCATCCGGCTATTTCGGCGGTGAGCTTCGTCGGTTCGTCCGATATCGCGCAGTACGTCTATTCGCGCGGCGTCGCCGCGGGCAAGCGGGTCCAGGCGATGGGCGGGGCCAAGAACCACGGCATCGTCATGCCCGACGCCGATCTCGATCAGGTGGTCAACGACCTGACCGGAGCAGCTTTCGGCTCGGCGGGCGAGCGCTGCATGGCGCTGCCGGTAGTGGTCCCGGTAGGTGAGGATACCGCCGACCGGCTGCGCGCCAAGCTGATCCCGGCGATCGAGGCGCTCAAGGTCGGCATTTCGACCGATCCCGAGGCGCAGTACGGCCCAGTGGTCACCGCCCAGCACAAGGCCAATATCGAACGCTGGATCCAGACCGCGATCGACGAGGGCAGCGAACTGGTGATCGACGGGCGCGGCTTCACCATGCAGGGGCATGAGGAGGGCTACTTCATGGGCCCGACGCTGCTTGACCGGGTGACCCCGGCGATGACCAGCTATCACAACGAGATCTTCGGCCCCGTCCTCCAGATCGTCCGTGCCAGGGATTTCGAGGAAGCCCTCGCCCTCCCCAGCAAGCACCAGTACGGCAACGGCGTGGCGATCTTCACCCGCAACGGCCACGCCGCGCGCGAGTTCGCCGCGCGGGTCAACGTCGGCATGGTCGGGATCAACGTGCCGATCCCGGTGCCGGTCGCCTATCACTCGTTCGGCGGGTGGAAGCGCTCGGGCTTTGGTGACACCGATCAGTACGGCATGGACGGGATCGCCTTCTGGACCAAGAAGAAGAAGATCACCGCGCGCTGGCCCGATGGCGGCGGCGACGGATCGAACGCGTTCATTATCCCGACCATGGGTTGAGCGGGGCGCGACGAAGGGTGGAACGCATTTCGCCTGACCGGCGTGTTCGCGAGGGGGCGGCGATGAAACCAGCCGCAGCCCTCGCCGCCGCGCTGGCGCTTGCCGCCTGTTCGCGCGAGGCGCCCGAACCCGTGCCGAGCCAGACGACCACTGCGGTACCTGCACCGGCCAGTTCCAGCGCGGCGTCAACCACCGCGGCGGCGCGCGAATATCCCGAGGCGCTGCTCGGGCGCTGGGGCATGGTTCCGGGCGACTGCACGTCGCAGCTTGGCGACGACAAGGGCAAGCTGATCATCACCCCGCGCGAGATTCGCTTCTACGAATCGGTTGCCACGATCGCCACGGTCAAGGAAAGCTCGCCGCGGCGGCTGCGCGCGACACTCGCCTACGAGGGCGAGGGGATGCAGTGGACCCGCGAGGCGATGCTTGAAGCCGGGCCGAAATCGGACCAACTGGTGTTCGAGGAGTTCGGCGAGGACGCCATCCAGGGACCGCGCACCTATACCCGGTGCAAGTAGCGCGCGAAGGAGCAGAGACCATGACGATCAGGATCGCTCCATGCCTGGCCCTGGCGGCGCTGTCCGCTGCAGGTGGTTGTGCCACCGGCGGCGAAGGCGGCTCACGCCCACGCCCTCCGGCCAATTCCTGCAGCGCTGCGCCCGGCCAGGCCTTTATCGGCCGCACCGCGAGCACCACAGTCGGCGCCGAATTGCTCGCCGCGACCCACGCTCACGAACTGCGCTGGGTGCCGCCGCGCAGCGCGATCACGATGGAATACAAGTTCGGCCGCCTGACCGTGGCCTATGACGACGCCTATGCGATCGTCAGCGTCAGCTGCAGCTAGGGAGATGACAAAAAGCCTGCCCGATCAATCCGCTATGGCCTGATCGCCAGATTGGCATAGACTGCCGCCAGCCGCCGGGCCGTTGCGCACCGGCGGCGACAACAACAGGAGGAATGCATGAAAACATCTACCTGGTGGACGATCGGCGCGGTCTTGTCGATCATCGGCGGCATCGTCGCCCTGGCCTATCCCGGCGCGGCCACGCTGCTGGCCGAACAGATCGCGGGCTTCGTGTTCGTCTTTGCCGGCCTGATGCAGTTGTTCTCGGTGGGCAGTTACCCGACCACCGGCGGCAAGATCTGGGCGGTGCTGTGGGGCCTGGTGCAATTGCTGATCGGCGGCGACCTGCTGGCGCATCCCCTTGAGGGGATCGTCACCCTGACGCTCGTGGTCGGCCTGCTGGTGATGTTTTCGGCGATCAGCCGCTTCATCCTCGCCTTCGCGCTGCCCGGCCCGGCGCGAACGATGGTGTTTGTTTCAGGCGCGGTCTCGGCGCTGCTCGCCTTCCTGATCCTCTATCACTTCCCC
>JAFEEP010000014.1 GCA_018241045.1 Pseudomonadota bacterium
TGTTGCCATCGACAAGGCTTGGAGTTCCGCCTCGTTTGGGTACCCCACCCATGTCTGGAACGACTATGTTTCGAACGATCCAAAAGTGGCGCCGCTGGCCTATCGCCCCCGGATGGTCGCTGTCGGCGGAGGCTATCCGATCCTGGAAGACGGGAAGTTGATCGGCGGGATCGGCATCTCCGGAGGCAACTATCAGCAGGATCAGGATGCGTGCGTCGAGGCACTCACGAAAATCGGGTTCGAGCTGCCAGCCTGACGACTTTAAGGCCATCGCCAGCGGCGGTGGCCTGCAGATGCGACCTTATGAAAGACTTTAAGATGGAAGCGTTCGTCGTCTTCACCCGCGAAGAAACCACCGATCCGGAAGAACTCGCAACCTATTCTGCAGGCGTCGGCCCATCGTTCGATGGCCACGACGTAACCTTTCTCGCCGCTTATGGCGCGATGGAGCATTTGGAGGGGCCGCCCGTCGAAGGGGCCGTAATTTTGCGGTTCCCGACGATGCAGGCCGCCCGTGATTGGTATCATAGCCCCGCCTACCAAACCATCGCTGCGCACCGTTTTGCCGGTTCCCGCTATCGCGCCTTTGTCATTGAGGGGCGGCGGTGACACACCGACGGAAGAACGGCGGGGCTGGCCACGAGGTATCGGTCGGCGAACTCGCATCCTACAACCTGTAGGGGATCAAGGCGGTGAGGTTCGCGTGCCATCGCCACACGCGACCACTCATCGGACTTCTGCATCGGAATTGGAGGATCAGATGAGCGTCGACGAACGACAAGCCCCCGAGCTGCGGGTGCAGAGATGGATTGGCGCGGATGGAGAAAGCATCGCGCCGCTCAAGCTGTCGGATCTCGGCACCGGCCCGAAAGTCCTCTTCGCCTTCCAGCACTGGTGCCGTGGCTGCCATTTGCATGGATTTCCGACGCTACAAAGGTTGCATGGTGCATTGAGCGCCAAGGGCGTGGGCTTCGCGGTGATCCAGACCGTCTTCGAAGGAGCGGATGAGAACACCTTCGAGAAGCTGCGCGTGAACCAGCTCAAGTATGCGCTTCCTGTCGCGTTCGGTCAGGACGAGCCACCTGCCGGCGCGACGCTTCCCACCTTCATGGAGGACTACCGCACGCGGGGAACGCCCTGGTTCTCCGTGATGGACGCTGGCGGCCGCATCGTATTCTCGGACTTCCATCTCGACGCCGATCAGCTCGTGAAGGGACTGGAGCTGGTGTAACCGATGCGGCGCTGGGTCATCCTGATTGCCACCCATCTCGCGATGCTCGCCATGGGCTTCGCGGGCGGTGTCTACACGCTGCCGATCCTGACCGCCCCCCAGGCCCCGGACGCGGCGGCCTTGCGGACCATCTCAGCCGAGACGCTCTACGCAGGGCGTCTGGCCCGCGATCTCAAAGGCAGCGACCTGCTTCACTGGGGGGAAGGCGAGATCCGGGTCTCGCGCGACCGTATCGCCCATATCGGGCGCCTCGCCCCTGGTCCCGACTACAAGCTCTACCTCGCACCACGTTTCGTCGACACGAAGGAGGCCTTTCTCCTAATCAAGGACAGATCAGTCCGCGTGGGCGATGTGAAGACGTTCAACGGCTTCATCGTCGAGGTGCCTGCCGGCATCGATGTCCGTGACTACAACACGGTCGTCATCTGGTGCGAAGCATTCGACCAGTTCATCAGTGCGGCAGAGTATCAACCCTCAAGTCAGGCCCGAGAACGAGCCCGGCGATGGATACCATGAGGTCGGCGGGCAAGCGCGGCCTCGTTCTCGCGCCGGTGGCGGCGCTGCTGCTGAGCGTCGCCGCTCTGCTGCTGGGCAATGGCCTGCTGAGCACGCTCCTGATCGTGAGAGCCGGCCATAAGGGGTTCTCGACCGGCGCGATCAGCGCGATGATGTCCTTCTATTTCGCGGGTTTCACGATCGGCGCGCTCGTGTTGCCACCGATCATCGTCTCCGTGGGACATGTCAGAACCTTCGCCGGCTTCGCGGCCATTGCCTCGATGACCGCCCTTCTCCATGTGGCGTTCGTGGAGCCGATCGCCTGGATGCCGCTTCGCCTGATTACCGGCTTCGCCTACGCGGGCATGATCCTCGCAACGGAGAGTTGGCTCAACGCCCACGCATTGCCATCCACACGCGGGCAGCTCCTGTCGATATTCGGAGTTGTCTCTATGGGCTCATGGGCAATCGGGCAGGCGTTACTCAACATCGCACCGCCCGCCGACGTGACATTGTTCCTCATCGTGTCGCTGCTGATATCAGCGGCGGTGGTTCCGATCACCTTGCTGCCCAGTCATCCGCCGGCCCAGGTGGAACAGGAATGGGTCGCGTTCAGGGACCTCGTCCTCGTATCACCTCTCGCTGCGGCTGGCGCTTTCCTGGCCGGCCTGGCTATCGGTGGTTTCTGGGGCATGGGCGCGAACTTCGCCCAGAGCATCGGCCTCGATGTGGGCGGTATCTCCGCCTTCATGGCTGCGGTTCTTGGTGGAACGCTCGCCTTCCATTGGCCACTCGGTTGGCTTTCGGATCGAGTGCCCCGGAATCTTGTCATCGCCGGTGCGGCGCTGGCGTCCGCAGCGTCTGCCATCGGCGTAGCGTTGGCGGTGGAAGCGCCTCTGCCGCTGCTCCTTGCGGCAGGTGCGCTGTTCGGCGGCTTTGGCATCCCGATTTATTCGTTGTGTCTCGCCGTCGCAAACGACGATCTTCCGGCCGGTCGGCTACTCGGCACCGCGCGCGGGCTTCTGTTGCTCAACGGGATCGGGACAGCCGCTGGCCCCCTAATAGGAGCAGCTGCAATGAATATCGTCGGCCCTGGCGGCCTGTTCCTTTATGCGGCGGCGTTGCTCACGCTCCTGGCAGTGCTGGCCATCGCCCGCAGGCAGCCGAGGCGCGCCAA
>JAFEEP010000150.1 GCA_018241045.1 Pseudomonadota bacterium
CGCCGATCTGAAAGTGCTCGCAGTCCTCGAACAGGTGGTCGAACTCCGCGCCGTAGGTGTTCATGTCCTTGGCGTTGAAAATGTCCTTGAAGACGGCTTGTACCTGACGGATGTGCGCGCCGATGCCGATCTGGCCGCCGAGTTGCTGCTTCAGATAGGGTGCGGCCGAAAGATGGTCGGCGTGCGCGTGGGTTTCCAGCAGCCAGTCGACCGTGAGGCCGGTCTCGCGCACGTAGGTGATCACCTTGTCGGCGGCCTCCCGTGTTGTACGCCCGGACTTGGGGTCGTAGTCCAGCACGCTGTCGATGATCGCCGCTCGGCGGGTGGCCGGGTCGGAAACGACGTGCGTCACGGTGAAGGTGGCCGGATCGAAGAAGGATTGGATATCAGCGCGTTGCATCGCTAAACCTGTACGTTGAAGCGTTGAGGGCACGCTCATCGACCCTGTTTCTCATTCCGGCATGCAGATCTTGCCTTGGTGCGCCGCGGCCAAGGTCTTGAATGCGAGCAGCGCAACGACGGCGCTTAAGACCGCGAGCAACAGCCATGAGAGAAGGCCGTAGAAAGCCCGCCCGCTACGCGCACTCATCTCGAAGGTGGCGATCGTCATCGCCGCCAGCGGGAAGGAATAGGCCCAGGCCGAGATGAAGAAGGGCAGGCGGAAGAAGCGCGCCGCATTGCTGGCCAGCAGCAGGGTCAGGAACAGCGCGGTGAAGTACAGCACGCGGGCGAAGGCGTCGACCTGGCCAGTGAGCGCAACGTAGGCTAGGAAGCCGACCGACGGCGGGGCGATCAGGATGAAGAGCGTGGGGGTCAGGCGCGCGGGCAGCGGCTCGTGGAAGAACAGCCGGTACAGCACGATCGTCATCAGCACCAGCCAGAACACCAATCCGATGCTGAAGAAGAACCAGCTGATGTCCGCCGGCGCAAAGCGAACCCCGGCGATCGGCACAATGATGTTGCCCACCACCGGGATGAACCAGGCCGGATTGGCGTGCTTGATGTCGTAGTGGGTGTGGTGGATCCAGCTGCTCATCGCGAACAGCGTGAACATCAGATGTACGGCGGCGCCGATGCCCCACATCCATGGCGCTACGGTCGGTGCATCCTGTGCCCAGCTGATCGAGAGAAGCAGCAAGCCGATGGAGATGGCGGGGAAGAAGTTGAGGCGTATCGGATGGGCGCGGTCGGCCTTCACCGCCTCGGGGTGTCGCAGCAGTTTGGTGCCGTACATCACCAGCAAGAGCAGGTAGAGCGCACTGGCCAGCCAGCGCAGCACGACGCCAATTTCGATCGGCAGGCCGCCTGTGTGCGCCGCCTTGAGCCAAGCAATCGTCAGACCGGCCATACCCATGACAGTCGAAAACAGTGCGACCGGAAAATGTGCGAGCCACCCGGCGTGCGCATCGTGTGTCGCGGAGGGTGTGGTGGTGGCCGGAGTGTTCATGATGATCGTCTCGCAGGGTTTCAGTAGCGGATATCGATGCGGACGGAGGTTGGCGATTCGCCGGCCACGACCTCAAAGGCACTGTCTTCGAACGCGGGAGGGCCGGATACGGTGGGGTTGTTCGACAGACCGTAGCCCTCGGTGGGGAACATGCCGAAGCGGCGATTCAACTCGCCATTACCGTCTTCATCGTGGTAGGCCATGATCGCGTAGCGACCCGGCGGCAGCGCACTGAAACTGACCGTGGCAGTACCAGGTTGCGCGGGCACCTGTTGAATGGAGACGGCTTGTGCCTCCTTGCGGAAGGTCATGGGGTCGGAATACAGCCCCACGCGCATGCTTCCGCGATCGTGCTGGATTCCGGTCAGGCTGACTTGCAACGTGGGCGTTTGTGCCAATACTGTGGTGGCCGTCGTGGCAGACAGCAGGAATGTGAGCAGATGGGAAGTCATGGCGTGGAGGGTATCCGTCGAAGGTTAAGCGCGGTTAGCGGTCAAAAGCCGATGACCTTGCGGTTGGGTTCCAGCAGCGCGGCGCCCATGTCGGCAGGTTTGGCCGGCTTGATGCCGTCCTTCAGGTCTTCGGGCTTCTTGCCGCTGTTGGGCAGGTAGAGCGCGCATACCGAGGCGGAGGCGCCTTTCTTGAGCGCGCCGTCCAGCAGTTGTGCGGGTGTGACGTTGTTCGGTTTCAGTGCTTCACCACCGGCCCCTTTCAGGGCGAGGTCGCCGGCATGGTCACACAGCAGAATGTCGACCTGCGCGCCTTGTTCCTGCATTTGGTTGGCGAGCACCATGGCCATGCCTTGGGTCATCGGGCTTTGGGCGTTGAGAACCACAGTGATCGCCTGCTTGTCGGCCAAGGCGGTGGTGGAGGCGAGGGCAATGGCGAGCGCAACGAGGGGTTTTTTCATGGGAAAGCTCCTGTGGATGTATAGGTGCGTGGGTGAATCAGGGGTGAAGCTCAGGGTAGGCTTGTCTTAGCCTGTAATCGGCAAAGAAAGCCCCCAGGGGCAGCAAGGCGCCGACGAGTAGCATGGCGGCCAGACCCGGACGCAAGAGGCCCCGCACCAGGGCGCTCAGCGTGGCGGCCGCCAGCGACAGGAACAGCGCTCCATGCATCGGGCCGAGTACCTTGACCCCAAGGGGTTGATCGAGCAGATATTTGGCTGGCACTGCGACGAAGATCAGCGCAAGCAATGCCAGGCCATCCGAGAACGCGAGCCAGTAGAGGAGCTTCCGGTGTGAAGGCACGAGCGCGTCCTTTCAGGGGTGATCGACCGGAGTCAGACCCACCGGGTAGGGTGTGTCGGCCGGCAATTGGCTGACGATGTCCTGCAGCGCCGTTTGCAGCATTTCCTCGACCACTGGGTGGTAGAAGGGCAAGGCCAGCAAGTCGTGTGCGGTCTCATTACGCTTGATGGCCCAGGCGAGCAGATGGGCGAGGTGCTCGCCACCGGTCGCGACCATGGAGGCGCCCAACAGACGGCCGTCGGTCGCGTCGGCATAGACGCGCAACAGGCTGTCGGTGGCGCCCAGGATACGGGCGCGGCCGTTTTTATCGCCACTGGCCGTGCCGATGACGATGCGCTGGGCGTCGAGGTGGTCGAAGCGGGCGCCGACGCTGGCCACATCCGGGTTGGAGAAGGCAATGCCCAGCGACACCTTGCGCGCAAAGTGTGTCGGGCTTTGACGGGCGGCGTTGTAGCCAGCCATCGCACCTTCGTCGGCAGCTTCGTGCATCAGCGGGCGGTCGGCATTCGCGTCGCCGGCGATGAACACGGGCAGATCGCCGATCTGCATCGTCGCCGGGTCGAACAGCGGAGTGCCGCGCGCATCCAGTGGAAAGTCCGCTTCCTGCAGGCCGAGGGCGTCAACGTTCGGGCGCCGGCCCAGGGCGGCCAGCAGCAGATCGACCTCGGTGCTGTAGTCGCACGCGCTCAGGCGTACGCCGGTATCCGTTTTAGTGACGGCAGTCTGGGCGCCGAGCCAGAGTTCGAGTTCGCGCCCAAAGCGCTCCCGGGCGCGCGCGCCGATGACAGGATCGACGATGCCCGCCACATTGGGCGCCAGGTCAGCGCCGACAACGCGCACGCCCAGGCGTGACAGCGCAAGCCCCATTTCCAGCCCGATCGCGCCCAGACCGAGGATGCCCACGCTGCGGGGTAGGGTGTTCAGTTCAAACAGCTCGTCGGTGGTGATCGTGCGTTCGCGGACCGGCTCAAGCCAGGCGGGCATGACCGGGCGCGAGCCAGTGGCAATGACCACCGCATTGGCGCGGATGCGCTGGACGCCGGCAGCGGTTTCGACTGCGATCAGCGTGGGTTCGATGAAGCGGGCTGCGCCTTCGATCAACTTGTCGCCGGCGGCCGTGCGTGCCTTGCGGGTGGCACTGCTGGCAAAGAAGTCGCGCTGTTCGCGCAGCTTCGCCCAGGTTCGGCTCAGATCGAGGGAGAGGGATTCCGTGCCGCTCACGCCGATGTCGGCCAAACTTGTGCGCATCGACCATTCGGCGCCGGCGTGCAGGGCGACCTTGGAGGGCATGCAGCCGACTCGGGCACAGGTGGTGCCCAGTGGGCCGCGATCGATCATCAGAAAGTCGCGTTGGGCGCGGCGGACCTCACGCACGGCATGGAGGCCCGCGCTGCCCGCGCCGATGACGGCGACGTCTGTGCGGATTTCGGTGTTCATGCGCCCTCGGGTTGTGGAGTTCAGAGTGGGGTTGGGGGGATGAGTGCCACCTGGCGGCAGGACACGGGAGAGGGCGTGTCCGGCGCCGGCGGCGTGCTGTGACTGAGACGCTCTGGTTGTGGATTACAGCGACTTGGTGGAGAAGTACCAGTCGACCGTGTTGTAACCCTCAGCTGCACGCTTTTCTGCAG
>JAFEEP010000151.1 GCA_018241045.1 Pseudomonadota bacterium
ACCGCAGTTGCTGGTGGCCACTACGGTGAGGCGCCTGATACAGGCGTGCGCGAATCTTTGGTCTACCGGTCCTGGCAGGCGCTGAACGACGCCGTCACCGGCCCCGAAGAAGGTAGTCTCCAGCGAGCCCTTCAGCGTCTAGGGTGGGTGAAGACAAAGGGGGCCTCGCGTTGACCTTGACGACTAGTTTGGAGCTGCCACTCCTCATTTACCAGCTTGGCGAAGAACTCCCAGTCGGATGAGTTCGTCCAAATGATGTGAAGCCTCCGCCGGCCCATGCCCTCCTGTGACAAGAATTCCCAGTTCAATATTTAGGTTGAACGCGAACTCCGTCAGGTTCGCGCTGGACACGAGTAACCGCGCTCGGTCCGCTACTGCGAACTTGGCATGGAGACTTCCGTAGCGCCCACGTTCGTCTCGCAGCCGATGCTCCTGTGGCCACGTGTAGACCTCTGCGCGTTGAAGCCCAGATGCGCGCAGATGCGGCACCGGGTCGAAGTCCACCTTGCCTCCGTTGTCTTCGTCGCTCTCTACGACGAATACCACCCGAACACCGCGAACTTCTGCAGCAGCCAGTGCATCAGCTACCGTCGGCACTTTATAGGCAGCGAAGGTTACGAGGTAAACGGACTCCGTCGCTGATGCAATCAGCTCCAGCAGCGCTGGCCCTGTGCTTCTCAGCGTCGTGGACGTAAGGCCAGGCCCCGACCACACGAGCTCAAGCTGCTGCCGCTCGCGTTCTTCTCTACTGGTCGCGCTAGCAGCCAGCAGCGCGTAGCCAAGCTGGGGGTACTCCGCTGACGACATTTCGTGCCGCCAAGTCGTCAGAAGCTCGGAGAACAGCCTCGCAGCATCCGCGGATAGGAAGGCTTGCACCTCGGCTGCCCTGTCTCGAATAAGGTAGTCAGACACACGCAGCACGGTTTCCCGAGACACGTCACAGGCAAACCGAGCCGCGGCATCTGGCCAACGGAGCATTGACTGCTTGCTCACTGGAACAAGGGCACGACCGAGCTGCCCAAAGTCTGGACCAGCAACGAGCGGTCCAGATACTTGTTGCCGCGTTCGCACGAGGTCTCGGGGGCGAACTGGCATGCATGGCACGCTGCTCCGTGGAGCGAGGCTGTCCCGTCGTTCGCAGGTCGGTGTTCACCGCACAGCGGGTCGGACGTGCACAGCTGCATCGAATCCAGTGCTTGGCGGACCAGAGCGCCAAGTCGAGACGGCTCCCCTTGCGAGACCAGGCCGCCCAAGGTGCCCTCACTGTCGGGCGCCGCGGTGTACAGCAGCAGGCCCGCCATTGGCAGTCCGGAACCGTCGTCGCAGTAGATGCGCTCGCGGATGCTCGCAGTGCTGTAGCCGGACTGGAGCGCCAGCTGCCGCATCAGGGCGTGCGAGAAGGAGTGAATCAGGGCGAAACGAAGCCCCGGATTACCCTCCAACGGGTTGGGCATGTTGCGTGCCGTCTTCCACGCGGCGTGGGCCGAGAGGAACTCGCCCTCGCGCGTTGCGTTCTTGGCGGCCCATGCCAGCAGCACGTCTCGCTTGAACTGAAGAAACAGCCCTTCGCCACGCACTTCGGATACCGGCACCCAGGTCGGCGCGTTTCTCGACAACGGTGCGCGCATGTCGGCCGGAATTTCCGACGGGTCAGCGTAGTCGCCTGGCGAGTCGATGCGCGTGAAGCCCACCAGGGCCCGCACTTCCCGTAGGCGCTCGACTCGCACCACTTTCTCGAAAAAGGCTTCGAATCCAACGGGCGGCGCCACTGGGGTCAATTCAAAGTCGACCGTGTTTCGAGTCGGGTCGGCGGTCGAGAAGACCTGCCACTCCGGCTCCTTGAGGTTGCCGCTTTCTTCTTGTTTCGCTGTGCCCGCACGCTTGGCCTGGATGGCCTCCCATACCTTCGCGTCGTCGTACTCCTCGAGGCCACGCATATTCCCCACTGCGCGGAACGCGACCAGGACCTCGGGTGAGGTGACCAGCTGCAGCGTCACCCACTTGTCTTCCACTAGCTGGGGCAGCGGGTCAGCGTGCCGTGGAATCGACAAGGCAGAAAGAGAGATGCCGAACCAGCTGTTCGACGCGCCCAGCAGCATGGTCTCCGCATGCTCGGTACAGCCCCCCGGCTCGAAGTCCCGCAGGTGGGGACGTCGGCCTCGGCATGTGAATAGCGGGTCAGCTTTTGCCGTGTCTCCGAAAGCGTCTACGAGAGACCGCGTCTGTCCACAAGAGTCACAGTGAACCATGAGGTTTGCGGCCTCATCACCTACCCCCACCTTTCGAAGACGGAGGGGACCATTGCAGTTTGTGCTGCCACTGTGCACGAACTGCAACCAGGGGAAGTCGTCGACATGCCCATGCTTGCAGGCCAACTGGAATCGCGTGGTGAGGACGGCCGGCGGGGTTTGAGCTTTGTTGCAGGAGACATGCCGATATCGAACACGGTCTGGTCGATACGGGTCAGACTGAAGCTCGAAGAGCCCTGAGCTCAGAGGTGCGACAAGGTCGCACCACGGGCAGCGGTACCACTGTGGAAAGGCTGCGACGGGCACGCCGATGCGCGGGCCGTTCAAAGGGTCGCGAGAACTTTCATCCAAGTCGACCGGCGGCAGCATCAGACGTTCAACCTGCGGCCCAAGTTGACCACGCACGGCGGCCAGCAGGCGCTCTTCGCCCACCGGGGTGGCGTACTGAAGCTTCCAGTCATCAAGGCCCATCACCATAGCGGCGATGTTGGGCAGGTCGACCATGGCGCCGACCCCATAGGTGTGCAGTAGTTGTGTGGGGCGTACATCGCCCACTCGGTGCTCGGCCATCAGCCATTTCCTCCCGTTTGACCGGCGGACCCGGCACTTGCATTCGCTGCCGCTGCGACCTGAACGGCCAGCGTTCCTGCGGGTTGATTCACGACGGGCGCCGAGTAGCTCTGGCCGTACCCATCATCCAGGGGACGGTCGTCCAGCAGCAGGTTGACGCTGGGCTCCACGTCGCGCAGCGAGCCGAGGCACGTGAACGTGTCCCAATCGCCAAGCCCGGCCTTCTGCAGCAGCGGCTTTGTCAAGCCATCTCGCTCGGATTGATAACCCAGCTTGGCGCCACCTGGCTTTGGTGCGGCTTCACGCAGCCATCGGTCGAGGCGAGTCTGTAGTTGGCGTTGCACCTTTTGCCCCTCGGCACTCGATTGAGTGACTTCCTCAGCACGCCGGGCGATGGCGGCAACGGCCGCTTGAACCAGCGCTGCCGTCCGGTCGACTTGACCAGCCGCCTGGTTGGGGTTGTAGGTGGGGCTCGGCAGCCGGACGAGGGCCGCAAGGATGGCCGACAGCCCCCGGTCGACAGCACGGCCAGCGAACGGCGTTACCGACAGTGCCTCCACATGCTGGTAGAAGGTGGCGTGGTAATGCCCGAAGCGCTCGTAGTGCGACAGGTCTCGCGGTCGCGCCCAGTTGTAGACCGTGCAGACCAAGCCGGGGGCAGCAGCGTTTCGGCCAACACGGCTGGTTGCCTGGATGTACTCCGATGTGCCCTTGGGTTGGCCGGCCACCACCATCAAGCCCAGGCGCTTAATGTCCACGCCGACCGAGACCATGTTGGTGGCCAGCACCACGTCCAGTGGCGAAGGCGAGCCCTTCTGTCCAGGTGGTCGCTTGGTGTGCGGGGGCAATGCCGGGTCGTGCTGCACCTCCAGGCGGTCCAGCAGCAGCGGAATCTCGCCCGAGTTCTTCCGAGACGTCAGTTCTTCCAGGGCCGGGCTGTGGCGGCGTGCCAAGCCGCGCTGGTCCATGTCGCGCAAGCGCGAGCGGACGTCGTCGTCGATGAGGCGCCGCATGCCCCCCAGTTCGCGCATGGAGTTGAAGTAGCCCAACACCGTCATCCACGGGTCGACCGGCTTGCCGTACTTCTGGAACAGCGTCTGGCCGGCCGCCAGATAGGCCACGTACACGCGGATGAGCGCGAGCTTCAGTCGTCGGCCGAACGCAGCCACGCCTATGTAGCGCCGCCCCGGGTACTTGTCGCCGGGCGTCCGCTGCACGCTGAAGAAGTTGTCCTCCACGTCCAGACCCTGCGGCGGAAACACCCGCACATCCCGAAGGAAGAGCGAGCGCATCTGCTCCCGCGCCTGGCGAACCGTCGCCGTCGAGGCAATCAGCTTCGGACGCACCGTCCGGCCATCCACGGTCCAGGTGCACAGCTGGTCAACGGCCGTCTCGTACAAGCCCACCAGGCTGCCGAGCGGGCCGGAAATCAGGTGCAACTCGTCCTGGATGATGAGGTCAGGTGGACGCAGCGGTCCATGGTCAACCCGCCGCACGGCGGCGAACCCGTTGCGAGCGGGATGTTGGCTTGCGTCTTCCATGCAGGGCGAGGTGAAACCGTGGCGTG
>JAFEEP010000152.1 GCA_018241045.1 Pseudomonadota bacterium
GTACCCGATCGGTGGCGGCGGGGTGATCCAGTCGATCGTTCTCAATGGTCGCCAGCAGCTTGGCCGCGCGCTGACCCCGATCTACCAGGCCGGGATCAATCCGCTGTCGGGCTGGGTCGAATATTGCGACGCCAACATGGGCAACGCGCTGGTGCTGCGTAGTTCCGGCGGGTTGACCATCCCGGTCACGCCGATCAACTATACCATCGCGACCCTGCCCGCCGCTGCGGCGGCCCTGAAGGGCGCACGCGCCTTCGTAACCAATGGCGTTGCTGCCCCGGCCTTGGCCGCGGTGCCTTCGACCACCGGCGCCGCTTATTGTCCGGTCTATTGCGACGGTGCAGCCTGGCGCTATGGCTGATGCCATCGGGGCGGAAGGGGGCGCCTGGCCTCCTTCCGCCTTGCTCGCGGCCTCAGTCGCCCGGTGTCAACCAATCGGCGTAGAACGCGCGCGCCTCGATCTTGCGCGCCCGGTCGGCGGTCAGGATGCGCCGCAGCTTGCGCAGGCCGCGCTCGACCTTGGGCCTGATGACATGGCGCGGCAGATACCAGGGCGCATGGACGATCTGGAAGATCCGATAGCGCATCGGCGAAAGGCCGATCCTGCGGCAATGATCGCGCTTGACGCGGCGGTATTCATGCCGCTCGCGCTCGTGAAAGGCGCGCGAGTTCTGACCCTCGCGCATACGGAACGCGCCGAGCCGCCGATCGACCCACAGGCCGCGACGCCCCCAGCGCAGGTTCAGGAAGAAGGCATAGTCGGTGTAGACGCGCAGGTCGTAGGATTCCTCGGGCAGATAGCGCGTGATCGCGCGCCGCCAGTAGACGCATTCGGAGTAAAGTTGGCGATAGAACAGCAGGTGGTCCCAATCCTGCAGATCGCGGATTCCCGCAGCATAGTACAAGGCGCCGACCGGTTCGTCGAAGGCGCAGCTATCTGCGTAGACGAAGTCCGCGTGGGGGTTGGCGGCAAATGCCGCGATCACCGTCCTGAAGGCGTCAGGCATCAGGATGTCGTCGCCATTGAGCCACATCACGATCTCGCCCGTCGCGAGCGCGATGCCGGTCTGCAGCGCCTCAAGCTGCCCGCGGTCGATCTGCGACACCAGCTTGAGGTTGGGCAGGTCGTGAGCTTTCACGATGTCCTGCGTTCCGTCGGTGCTTGCGCCATCGACCACGATCACCTCGACCCCGGCGACCTGTTGTCGGGCGATCGAATCCAGCGTGGCACCGATGTATCTTGCCCCGTTCATCACCGGCACGACGATGCTCATGATCGGGGGAGGAGCTTGCCCCGATACCTCTTCGACCATTTCCGCGCCGCCCTTCCGTGCATATATCAAATTGTTCGCGATGCGTGCTTGTCCTCTAGCTTGCGCCGTTCGGGCGGGCAAGGTTCCCCCCGGGTTCGACGGCGCGCCAGGCGAAGAATGCACCGACCAGCAGCAGTTGGATGAGCCAGGCCAAGGCGCGCAATTCGCTCCCGCCCAGGGCTGTCGCGGCCAATGGTGTGAACATGGCGACCACGCAGGTTGCAAGCGCGGCCACGACATTTCCCGCAGAGTCTGGCAACGCCTCGAGCCGGGTCTGGAAATAGACCGAGAACGGGGCCTTGAGGAACGCGAATATTCCAGCCCCGATGCCGATCAGCAGCACTCTGTTGTCGATCGCATAGCTTTTCGGAAAAAGCGCCGCGATATGGTCGCCCAGCAGCCAGAAGGCCGTCAGCCCGGCGATGCAGCATGCCGCTGACAGGGCAAAATAGGCCAGCACGCGCCGGATCTTGCCCCCTTCCGCGCGGGAGAGGGTGACGGTCCTGACCAGGACCGGCGCGAGGATCGAGGGAAGAAAGATGACGACGTTGGTGAACTGCAGGCCGATCGCATAGATCGCGTTTTCGGCTGGTCCGCCCGATGCAATGATGCTGCGCTGGATCAGCCACATGGCGTACTGGAACGCGATTCCGGTGATCAGCGTCGCACCCGAAAACGTCACCAGCAGCCTGATCCATTCGCGGGAATGTCGGCTGATGGCCTGGCCGATCACCCGGACATCAGCGATCACGCCGCCGCCCAGGGCCTTGGCCGCGAAGATCACCACGCCGATGCCGTTTGTCAGCGCACAAGCCAGCAAGATGTCGGCAAATGTCCGCAAGGGCGCAAGACAAACGACCAGAAAGTAGGCGGCGCTGACCAGCAGATTGGAAAACGCGACGACAAGGAACTGGCCACGGGCAAACAATGCCGCTTGAAGCAATAATAGCGCTGCGTTAGTAAAGATAAAAAACAGCATAGACAATAATTCGTTCATGTTATTAAATTGATTTGATTTTGAAAAAAATAGTATGAATATGAAAATAGATGATGCAAAAATTGAAGTTATAAAGATTGTGATCAGCAGGAAAGAATTTTCAATTCTTATCGTTTCTTTATTATCGTGAGCAAGTTTGACATTTAGAATGTTCGGAAGGTTGAGCAAGCCGATCAAGAGTCCAAGGTTTGCCGTGGTCTGCAGGTAGGAAAATATTCCGAACTGCGCGGCATCGACTTGCCGGGCCAGGATCACCACGGCGAGGATGCTGAGCAACCGGCCCACCAGGGACATCGCGATGAAGGGCGCGCCTTCGCGGAACAGTCGGGATCGGGCGACCACCTTCATCCTGCCCGACGGGCGACCGCTGCAAGTTCATCGCGGGATGGCAGTGTCGCGGTGCTCAGAAAGAA
>JAFEEP010000153.1 GCA_018241045.1 Pseudomonadota bacterium
GCAAGCTGCTGGAAAAGGAAGCGAAATGAAAGGCAAGGTTGAGGCGTTCCGCGCACTGCACGTTCCCGGCGATCCGCTGGTGCTGTTCAACATCTGGGACGGGGGCAGCGCCAAGGTTGTTGCCGAGGCGGGCGCGAAGGCGATCGCCACCGGCAGCTACGGCGTGGCCGAGGCGCAGGGCTTCAAGGATGGCGAAGGCTTCCCGCTCGACCGGGCGCTCGACGTGCTGGGCGGAGTGCTGCGGGTTACCAACCTGCCGGTCACCTTCGACATGGAATCGGGTTACGGCGTCAATCCGGTCGAGGTCAGCGGTTCGGTCGCCCGCGCATTTGCCGCAGGTGCGGTCGGGATCAATATCGAGGACCGGATGCCGGGCGAAGCGGCCTTGATCCCGATCGCCGATCAGGTTGCGAGGATCAGGGCCGCCGCCAATATCGGGATCTTCGTCAACGCCCGCACCGACACCTTCCGCGGCCAGCCTGCGGAGAGCCATGGCGCGTTGGTCGGTCAGGTGCTCGAACGCGCGCGGGCCTTTGCGGACGCCGGGGCGAGTGGGCTGTTCGTTCCCTTCACCACCGATCGCGCTGCACTGGCCGCGATCTGCGAAAAGTCGCCTCTTCCGGTCAACATCATCTGGAACCCCGCGTTCCGCGACCGGGCGGAACTGGCCGAACTGGGCGCGGCGCGGATCAGCCACGGTCATCGTCCCTGGGCTGCGGCAATGGACTGGGTGGGCGCTGCGGCAAAGGCGGTGCTGGGCGGGGGCAAGCCGCCCTATGACGGCGCTTGACCGCATTCCCGCCGTCTGTATTAAATAGATAATACAGTAACAGGTTGGGGGGAATTGCGTGAACCAGATCAAGCCGGTGACCGGGTCGTTGCCGTTGCGCATCCTGCGCTATCCCTTGACCGCGATGATCCTGGGCTTCGTGGTGTTTTCGTTCGCCTATGGCTTTTCTGCGCAGCCTGCCAGCCGGGCCATGCCGTGGCACGGAACGCCATTTCAGGCGCTTGCCGCGTTGATCGGCGCTGGGCTGGGAGTTGGCCTTTACAAGCTGTTCCGCCGCTATGCCGAAGGCGCGCCGGATTTCGAATTTCCGCTAGCCGGCGCGGGGCGCGAACTTGGCGCGGGATTGCTGTTCGGCTTCCTGCTCTTTTCGGTGATGACCGGAGTGGTCTGGCTGCTGGGCGGGATCCAGTTTCATGGACTGCGCGGCATGGGCAGCCTGTGGGGGATGCTGGCGCTGGGGATCATTTCCGGTACTTTCGAAGAGATCCTGTTTCGCGGCATCCTGTTCCGGCAGATCGAAGCGATGCTGGGCACCTGGGCGGCGCTGGCGATCACCTCGATCTTCTTCGGGGCGGCGCATATCTTCAACCCTGGCGCGACCTGGTTCAGTTCCTTCGCCATCGCGGTCGAGGCGGGCATCCTGCTCGGCGCGGCTTATATGTTCACGCGGCACTTGTGGTTCCCCGTCGCGATCCACGCGGCGTGGAACTTCACCCAAGGCTGGGTGTTCAGCGTTCCCGTATCAGGTGGCAACGCACCTGAGGGCCTGCTCATCACCACGCGGACAGGTCCGCAATGGCTGACGGGCGGCGACTTCGGGCTTGAGGCGAGCGCGGTGGCGATGGTCGTCGCGACACTGGCCGGAGTGGTGCTTCTTGTCCTTGCAATTCGCCGCGACGGGGTGCGCCCGCCAATGTGGGTGATGCGCAGAGCCACTCAGACGAACGAATAGGGGTCGATGTCCACCCCCACGCGGACCCCTTGCGGGAAGGTTAGCGTGCCCAGCCATTCGCGGATCACCTCTTGCACCTGGGCGCTGCGGCGGGCGTTGATCAGCAGGCGATAGCGATAGCGGCCGCGTAGCAGGGCGAGCGGCGCGGGGGCAGGGCCGAGCACCAGCACGTCGGGCAGGTTGGGGGCGGCGCCGCCGATGGCGCGGGCGGCGTCGCGCGCTTCGGCTTCGTCCTCGCTCGACACGATGATCGCGGCCCAGCGGCCAAAGGGAGGAGCGCCCGCCTCGCGCCGCGCCTCGGCCTCGGCCTCATAGAAAGCATCACGATCCCCCGCTGCCAGCGCGGCGATCACCGGGGCTTCGGGGTGGCGGGTCTGGATCAGGACCAGGCCCGGCTTTTCCCCGCGCCCGGCGCGCCCCGCCACCTGGGCGATCTGCTGGTAGGTTCGTTCACCCGCGCGCAGGTCGCCGCCTTCAAGGCCAAGGTCGGCGTCGACCACGCCCACCAGGGTCAGTTCGGGAAAGTGATAGCCCTTGGTGACAAGCTGGGTTCCGACGATCACGTCGATCGCCTTGCCTTCGGCAGCGGCAACGAAGGCGCCGATCTTTTCCGGGCTGTTCAGCGTATCCGAGGTTACCAGCGCCAGCCGTGCGCCGGGCAGGATCTCGGCCACCTCGTCGGCGATGCGCTCTACCCCGGGGCCGCAGGCGACCAGGCAATCGCCGGTGTGGCATTCGGGGCATTGATCCGGCACCGGCGCCTCGTGCCCGCAATGGTGGCAGGCCAGCCGCCGCGACAGGCGGTGCTCGACCAGCCACGCGCTGCAATTGGGGCACTGGAAGCGGTAGCCGCAATGGCGGCACAGCGTCAGCGGGGCATAGCCGCGCCGGTTGAGGAACAGCAGCGACTGTTCCCCCCGGTCGAGCCGGTCGCGCAGTTCCGCCACCAGCCGTGGGGCGAGCCAGCGTCCGCGCTCGGGCGCGTGGTCGCGCAGGTCCAACACCTCGATTGCAGGCAGTTCGGCCCCGCCGAACCGGGCGGGCAGGTCGATCTTTTCATAGACCCCGGCTTCGGCCAGTTGCAGCGATTCGAGCGCCGGGGTGGCGCTAGCGAGGATCACCGGGATCGCCTCGAACCGGGCGCGGATCACCGCCACGTCGCGGGCGTTGTAGCGCACCCCGTCATCCTGCTTGAACGACACCTCGTGCGCCTCGTCGATCACGATCA
>JAFEEP010000154.1 GCA_018241045.1 Pseudomonadota bacterium
CGTTTCATGAAGGAGCGCCACATGGCAAACGCTGTCGTTTCGGTGCAGGGCGGGCCGGTCGCCTTGCACACCCTGCTGGGCCAGGCCCCGGCACGCATCCCCACCGGGGGGAAAATCCGTCCCGGCATCATGGTCCTGACCCGCAAGGCCGCCGAGCATCCCGAGGCCAAGGCCATCTACAGGCAGGGCGTGGACGAGGGCCGGTCCTTCGAGGAGATCGAACGGCGGCTGGCGCAGGCGATGCCGCAGCTCAAGTCTCCGCTGGTGCCGCGCAACGTGCCCTGGTTCACGGTGCGAGCGTCGGACTTCGCGAACCCGGAGACCGCCCGGGAGATCCTCGATGCCTACGGCGAGGATCGAGGCCAGGGCCACCGTCTTTACCGTTTTCCCGTCGTCTTCCCCGCCGACCACTGGCAGACCGTGATGCCGCACGAGCTGGCGGCCTGGGGCACCCATGAGAAGCGGTTCTGGTCGCAGTACTCGCCCGATGGCCTGGTGCGCCACTGCATGCGCCATGCACCGGTCCCGGTGGACGACACGGGGCGGCGCGCGATCCGTATCTTTGGCGGGCGCAAGGCTGTGCTGCGTGAAGAGAACGGTGGCCTCTGCGATCCTGAATCCTGCCCCGAGTACCAGGCGCGCCAGTGCATTCTCACGGGCCGGTTCCTGTTCGTCATTCCCTGCATCCGTTCCATCAGCGCGCTGGAGCTTCCCACCACGAGCTTCTACGCGATGAGCGCGGCCATCCAGCGCTTCCAGGCCATGGCCATGATGCGCGGCGGGCGCATCTCCGGCTTCCTGGGGCGCGACCGCGCAACGTTCTTCCTCACGAAGGTGCTCAGGGATGTGCCGCACATCGACGAACAGGGGCGGGCGGTGCGCGTGCCCCAGTGGATCATCGAACTGGAGGCCCCCGTGGATGTCACGGCCCTGCTGCGCGAGCACGAGGATGAAGAGACGGCGATCCAGCAGGCCCATCTTGCAACCCAGGTGCTCGAAGGGCAGCCCGAGGCGCATCAGGACGCAGGAACGGGCGAGGAGGCCGGGAGAGGCGAAACTGCCGATGCGCCCGCCGGTCCCGGTGCCGGCCATCCGCGTCTGGAGCAGGCGCGACCTACGCTCGCGCAACTGCTGGCGCGCGTCCGGGCCATGGGTGGTGATACGGAGCGCTACTCCGCATACGCGGCCTTGCGCTGGGGCCATGGCTGGCGGATCAATCCCCACGGCCGCGGTCGTGCGTGGGACGAGCTCGACAGGTACGCCCAAGACCCGGAAGGCTACCTCGACAAGATCGACGCCGAGCTGGGCCTGGGTGCTTGAAGGAGAAGACCATGCGCATCGCACACTTTTCCGACCTGCACTATGGAACAAGGACCCTCGACGAGGCCGAGCGCTGCTTCGGCGCTGCCATCGAGCGGGCCGTGGCGCAAGGGGCGCAGGCCGCCGTGATGTCCGGGGACGCGACCGATCACGCGCTGGACCTGCATTCGCCCGCCGCAGCGCGGCTGGTGGAGCGGGTGCGGCGCTTGGCCGATCATTGCCCGGTGCTGCTGTTGCAGGGTACCTACTCGCACGAGCCCCCGGGTACCTTGGACGTCTTCCGCTCGGTCGGTGGGCGCCACCCGATTCACGTGGCCGACCGGATCCAGCAGGTGGCCCTGACCCGTGAGGGCGACTGGATCGCTTCCCCGCAATGGCGTTTCGGCGCTTTACCGGTCCGTGCTGTAGCGCTGTTCTCCTGTCTGCCCACCGTCAACAAGGCGACCGTGGCGGCTACCGCCGGGGCGACGCACGCGGCGCAGGCTGTGGGAGAGCAACTCGCCCGGCTGCTCCGCGGCTTTGCGCCGTCACACCGGATCGCGCGCAGCCGAGGACTGCCCACCATCGGCGTGTCCCACGGCACGGTGTTCGGTTGCGTGAGCGAGCACGGTGTGCCAATGGCCGGTTTCGATTATGAGTTCACGACCGGGGCGTTGTTTGCCGCCGAGGCCCAGGCTTTCATGCTCGGCCATATTCACCAGCACCAGACCTGGGCGCAGCAGGGGCTTGCGGGTGCGCAATTGATCGGCTATGCGGGTTCCATCGGCCGCTTTCACTATGGAGAAGAAGGGGAGAAGGGATTTCTGCTGTGGGAAGTGGGCACGGATTCGGCCTGCTGCACCCTGGAGCCCACTCCGGCGCGCCGGACCATGGATATCGTGTTCGAGGGCCGCCCGGATCTCGACGCCTTGCGCGAAGCGGTTGCACGGCAGGACATCGCCGGTGCCAGCGTGCGCGTGCGCTGGACCGTCGCAGAGGAGGATCGGGGATCCGTGGATCGCGGGGCCATCCAACGAATCCTTGCCGGCGCCGCGGAGACCAAGCTTGAGGGCAGCATCGTGCCCGTGGTGCGCACGCGCATGGCCGGCATCTCGCGCATGGCGAGGATGGAGGACAAGCTGCGCGCCTGGGCCCAGGTGTCCGAGGTCAACCCCGAACCGCTGCTGCGGTGCCTGGCCGCACTGGAGGAGGCGACGCCCGAGGACATTGCAGAGGATCTTTTGCGCGAGCCGGGTGTCGAAGATCAGTCGGCGGAACCAATGCGGCTGGCGGCCTGACACGTCCGGTGGACAGGGCTACGGCAGCACTTCCA
>JAFEEP010000155.1 GCA_018241045.1 Pseudomonadota bacterium
CACGGCACCTTGTCCATGTCGAGCACGATCCCGGCCTTGCCGTTGGTCGCCATCTCGACGCTCGAGCTGGTCAGGCCGGCCGCGCCCATGTCCTGGATCGCGACGATCGCGTCGGTCGCCATCAGCTCGAGGCAAGCCTCGATCAGCAGCTTTTCGGTGAAGGGGTCGCCAACCTGGACGGTGGGGCGCTTCTCCTCCGAATCCTCGCCGAAGTCGGCGCTGGCCATGGTTGCCCCGTGAATCCCGTCGCGCCCGGTCTTGGAGCCGACATAGACGATCGGATTGCCGATTCCGGTGGCGGCGGAATAGAAGATCTTGTCGGTATCGGCGACGCCCACGGTCATCGCATTGACCAGGATGTTGCCGTCATAGGCTGGGTGGAAATTGGTTTCCCCACCAACGGTCGGCACCCCGACGCAGTTGCCGTAGCCGCCGATTCCCGCAACCACGCCCTTGACCAGCGACTTCATCTTGGGATGATCGGGCCGGCCAAAGCGCAGCGCGTTCATGTTGGCGACTGGACGCGCGCCCATGGTGAACACATCGCGCAGGATGCCGCCCACGCCGGTTGCCGCGCCCTGATAGGGCTCGATGTAGCTGGGGTGGTTGTGCGATTCCATCTTGAAGATCGCCGCTTGGCCATCGCCGATGTCGATCACCCCGGCGTTCTCGCCGGGGCCGCAGATCACCCACGGCGCCTCGGTCGGCAGCTTCTTCAGGTGGATGCGGCTCGACTTGTAGCTGCAATGCTCCGACCACATGACCGAGAAGATGCCCAGCTCGACCAGATTAGGCTCGCGCCCCAGCGCGTGAAGCACGCGGGCATATTCTTCCTCGGACAGCCCGTGCTGGGCGACGATTTCAGCGGTGATTTCGGCCATGCGCGGGCGCATAGCGGGCTAGGGCGAGTCCCGCTAGAGCAATCAGGCAGGGGCCTGCGCGCTTTTTCCCATCCACCAGGCCGCCAGCGTCGCCGAGCCATAGGCGAAAAAGGCGAGCAGGCTGGTTCCCGCCGTCACCTCGGAGGCGACCGGGCCGAACCAGTTGATCGCCTGCAACGCCAGCAGAACCAGCGCCAGGACCGCAACTCGCAGCGGCGCGGGGCGGCGCACGCGGGCGTAGAACCACAGCGCGGCGAAGGTGATGCCCAGCTCAAGCGGCATCTCGATCATCGGATGGTTCCACAGGCCCAGCCCGATCTTGGGTGGGCTGCCGGCCAGGGTCAGGTCGGGAACGTGGACCAACAGGTCGAGCAGCCAGTGCGAGACGACCACCGCGGCGACGATCAGCGCGGCGGTCCGGTCGCGGCTTGCCAGCCATACCGCCGCGCCCATCACTGCCGCGAAGCCCAGCGCGCCGAGCAGACTGTGGGTGTAGGGCATATCGTAGAGGTCCATCGGATTCATCACGCTGATTCCCGGGGTCATCCGCATATGTTCGGCGCCGAGCAGCAGGAAGGCGAAGAACGCCCAATCAACCAGTTGCGCGGCGATGAACAAGGTGGTGAGGCCCGGCGTCTTGCGCCGAGCAGCGACGGCGAGGGCCGGGGCCCAGTGTCCGATGAACATAAACTGTCTCCCTCCACTCGTCGCAGCTTGACCCGGCGCGGCGTCGTGGTCAATGCTGCGGCGAATGGAGAGCACGTCACCCGATATTTCCGCGCTGAGCTTCGAGGATGCGCTGCGCGCGCTGGAAGACGTGGTGCGCAAGCTGGAGAGCGGCGAAGTGCCGCTGGATGGCACGATCACGCTTTACGAACGCGGCGAAGCGCTGCGCAAGCATTGCCAGGCGCGGCTCGACGCGGCGCAGGCCCGGATCGAGAAGATCGTTGCCGGGCCCGACGGCCAGGCGGCATCGACCCAGCCGTTCGATCCCGACACGGGCCGCTGAGCGATGAGCGCGCACGGCGCGGTCGATCCCCTCTTGGGCGAGGCGCTTGGCAAGGTTGCCCGCGAAGTCGATGCGATGTTCGATGCGCTGCTGCCCAACGATGGCAGGCTTGCAGGTGCGATGCGCTATGCCGCGATCGGCGGGGGCAAGCGGCTGCGGCCGTTGTTGCTGATGGCGACAGCGGCGATTCACGGCGCCGACCGCGCGCAGGCCCTGCGCGCTGCGGTAGCGATCGAGGCGATCCATGCCTATTCGCTGGTCCATGATGACCTGCCGTGCATGGACGACGATGACTTGCGCCACGGCAAGCCATCAACTCACAAAGCATTCGGCGAGGCGGTCGCCGTTCTGGCGGGAGACGCTCTGCAGGCCTTCGCCTTCGAGGTGCTCGCCGATCCGGCTACCAGCGGCGATCCCTTCGTGCGCGCCGAACTGGTCCAGGTCCTTGCCATGGCCTCGGGCGCGCTGGGCATGGTCGGCGGGCAGATGCTCGACATCGAGGGGGAAGGGCAGGCGCTCGACCTTGCGGCGATCAGCCGGATGCAGCAGCTCAAGACCGGCGCGTTGCTGGGTGCCGCGGTCGAGATGGGGGCAGTGCTGGGCAAGGTTCCAGCCGAAGGGCGAGTCCACCTCAAAGGCTATGCCCGCGACATCGGCCTCGCCTTCCAGATCTCGGACGACCTGCTCGATCATGCCGGGGATGAAGGCAAGGCGGGCAAGGCGCTGCGCAAGGACGCGGGGGCGGGCAAGCAGACTTTCGTTGCCCTTCTGGGCGAGGGGCGCGCCCGCGAACAGGCGCGGATGCTGATCGACCAGTCGATCGCCTATCTTGGATCATACGGGCAGGAAGCCGACCTGTTGCGCGCCGTCGCGCGCTACATCATCGAAAGGGACCGTTGAATGGCGAAGCGGGTGGGGGTCTATCCCGGCACATTCGATCCGATCACGTTGGGGCACATGGACATCATCAAGCGCGGGGTGCGTCTGGTCGATGAACTGATCATCGGGGTGACGACCAACGCGGCCAAGTCGCCGATGTTCGGCGATGACGAGCGGATCGCGATGGTCGAGCGCGAGGTTGCCGCGCTCGGCTGCCAGCGTATCCGGGTGGTTGGGTTCAACTCGCTGCTGATGGACTTTGCCGACGCGATGGGCGCGGCGGTGGTGATCCGCGGCATACGCGGGGTGACTGATTTCGAGTACGAATACCAGCTGACCGGCATGAACCGCCAGCTCAACGACCGGGTGGAAACGGTGTTCCTGATGGCCGACGTCTCGCTTCAGCCGATCGCCTCGCGCCTGGTCAAGGAAATCGCGGCCTACGGCGGCGACATCTCGCGTTTCGTCAGCCCGCGAGTGCGAGAGGACGTGGTGGCACGGATCGCCGAACGGCAGCGGAACGCTTCCTGAGGGTTAATCCCCACCGTTCATTGCCACGACAGCCCCGGCTCGCTATCTGCCACCGCAACTGCAGTTGTTCATCGAGATTCCATTCCATGATCCGTCGTTCCGTCGCTGCCCTCGCCATTGGCCTTTCGCTCGTCTCCTTTCCCGCCTTCGCCAAGAAGGCGCCCAAGGCGCCGATAACGACGCCGGCCCCGGTGGTGAGCACCGTGGTCGACATGGACCCCACGCACGATCCCGATAACGTGCTCGCGCTCGACCTGTCGAATGGCGGCCGCGTGCTGATCCGCCTGATGCCCGGCTGGGCGCCGCATCACGTTGAGCGGGTCAAGGAGCTTGCCAAGGAAGGGTTCTACAACGGGGTGATCTTTCACCGCGTGATCGACGGCTTCATGGCCCAGACCGGCGATCCGACCGGAACGGGGCAGGGCGGCTCGAAGCTGCCCGACCTCAAGGCCGAGTTCAACTATATGCCGCACCTGCGCGGCACAGTGTCGATGGCCCGCACCAATGAGCCGGACACGGCGAACAGCCAGTTCTTCATCGTGTTCTATCCGCGTTTCGCGCTCGATCACCGCTACACCAACTTCGGTCGGGTGATCTCGGGCATGGATATTGTCGATTCGATCCAGCGCGGCGAGCCGCCCGCCAACCCGACCAAGATTCTCCAGGCATCGCTGCTCTCGGAGAACAAGCCCCAGGCCAAGCCCGAACCCGCCCCGGTCGCTCAGCCGGTGATCTCGGCCGACATGCTGAGCAAGTCGAAGTCGAGCTGATCGCAGCAATGGTTTAGGGACGACGCGGCATGCGCGTTGACCTGTTCGATTTCGACCTCCCCCCCGAACGCATAGCACTGCGCCCGGCGCGGCCGCGCGATTCCGCGCGGATGCTGCTGGTTTCGGGTGACGCGCCGCTCACTGACGGCACGGTGCGCGATCTGCCCGCGCTGCTGCGCAAGGGCGACGTTCTGGTATTCAACGACACCCGGGTCATTCCAGCCCAACTTGAAGGCACACGCGGCGCGGCACGGATCGGTGCGACGCTGCACAAGCGGATCGACCTGCGCCGCTGGCAAGCCTTCATCCGCAACGGCAAACGGCTACATGAAGGCGACGTGATCGCGTTCCCCGCCGGAGTCGAGGCCCTGGCCGAGGCGCGCGGTGATGACGGTAGCTGGACGCTGGCTTTCCTCGGCGACGAGCCGGTCGAACTACTGCTTGAACGCGCCGGGCAAATGCCGCTGCCGCCCTATATCGCAGGCAAGCGGCCCACCGACGCGCAGGACCGCAGCGACTACCAGACCATGTTTGCGGCACGGGACGGTGCCGTGGCCGCGCCGACAGCGGCGCTGCACTTCACCCCAGAACTGATCGCCGCGCTCGATCACGCCGGGGTGGCGCGCGAAACGCTGACGCTGCACGTCGGGGCGGGGACCTTTCTGCCGGTCAAGGTCGACGATACCGCCGATCATCGGATGCATGCCGAATGGGGCACGATCGACCCCGCCACGGCCGATCGCCTCAACGCCGCGCGCACAGCAGGTGGACGGATCATCGCGGTCGGCACCACCAGCCTGCGCCTGCTCGAAAGCGCGACGGGTGACGAAGGCGTGGTCCAGCCGTTCAGCGGCGACACCGCGATCTTCATCACGCCGGGGTATCGCTTCAAGGCGATCGACGGGCTGATGACCAATTTCCACCTGCCCAAGTCGACGCTGTTCATGCTGGTGAGCGCGCTGATGGGGCTGGACACGATGCAAGCCGCCTACGCCCATGCAATCGCGCAGGACTATCGCTTCTATAGCTACGGCGACAGTTCATTGTTGATGCCATAAATTTTCCATACTTTCATTTTTTGTTCGCTATTTCATGATCTTCTGGCATTCAATTGTATTGAATGGTACTAGATCGTGAGGGTGAGCGCCGTGAAGATATTGAATATTGTATGCCTCGTAGCATCGTGCGGATTGGTGGCGCCTGCGTACGCGCAATCAACAACCACACCGACATATGGTGGTGGGTGGCGGACTACCGATGGTAATGGAAATTCTTCGACTTCGACACCAACCTACGGTGGTGGATGGAGAACCACCGACAACAACGGAAATTCCTCGAGATCTTTGCCGACTTACGGCGGAGGTTGGCGCACGACTGACAACAATGGTAACTCTTCGACATCTACTCCGACCTATGGTGGAGGATGGCGCACGACCGCCAACCGAGGTAACTCGTCAACTACTACCCCCACGTATGGTGGTGGATACCGAACGACAGACAGCCAGGGGCGATCGGTTACCTGTACGCCTACTTATGGCGGTGGGTATCGGTGCAATTGATATTTCTTGTTAGCAGTTGCCTTGACCCCTGAACAGCGTCCGCGTGTCGATCACGCGGTCGATCAGGGCATCGTCCTTTGGTAGCTGGCCGTCGAGCATCAGCATGGCGAGGCCGTGGACGACGGCCCAGGCCTGGATCATCAGGCGCTGGGTTCCCGCTTCGCTGCCGGCTCGTTTCCCGGCGAAATCGCGGAGCATGGATGCGGCATTGTTCTGCCCGAACACGGAATCGCTGACCGCACTGCATTGCCCGAACACCAGCCGGAACAGCGCCGGGTTGGCCAGCGCCCAGCGGACATAGGCACGCCCGGTCGCCGCGAAGGCATCCTCGTCGGTCGCCGCGTCGGCGGCGGCCTGCTGCCAGTCGGCCATCTGCTCGATCCCGGCCTGGCCCAGCGCCGAAAGCAGGGCGTTCTTGTCGGGAAAGTGGCGATAGACGGCGGTTGGGGAAACTCCCACCTCACGTGCGATCTGACGCAGCGAGATATCGCCGATATCCCGTACTTCCAGTGCCTTGAGCCCCGCCTGCACCAGCGCTGCGCGCAAATCGCCGTGATGGTACGCTTTCGATGTTGACACTGTTACCATAACCTCTATGTTTACAGCAGAAACATTATCGGGAGATTCGCGTCATGGCAAGCAATGTCGAAGCCGCCATTCGTACCGTGGTGACCAAGGGCCTGACCGCCGTGGCCAGCCTCAACCGCTCGCTGCAGGATCAATCGGACGATCACCCGTTCCTGACCGGGATCCACGCGCCGCTGCACGATGAGCGGACGATCACCGACCTGACGGTGACCGGCACGATCCCCGTCGAGCTGTCCGGCCGCTATGTTCGCAACGGGCCGAACCCGTTCAATCCCGATCCGCGCGGGCATCACTGGTTCGTCGGCGATGGCATGGTCCATGGCGTTGCGCTGAAGGATGGCAAGGCGCTGTGGTATCGCAACCGCTACATCCGTACCGACTCGCTGGAGGCGGCGGGCGGCCCCAAGGCTGCGCCCGGCCCGCGCCGGGGGATGCGCGAGGTGGTGAACACCAATGTCATCCAGCACGCCGGCAAGACCCTGGCAATCGTCGAGGCGAGTTCCTTCCCACAGGAACTGACCTACGAACTTGACGCGGTTGCCAGCCATGATTTCGGCGGTACGCTGAAGGGACCGTTCAGCGCACACCCGCATCGTGATCCCGAGACGGGTGAGCTTCACGCCGTGTGCTATGATGCGACGACGCCGGATACCGTCTGGCACGTGGGGGTCGATCCATCGGGCAAGGTCGTGCGCGAGGAGCCGATTCCCGTTGCGGACGGACCGTCGATCCACGAATGCACGATCACCAGGAACTACGTGGTGATCCTCGACCTGCCCGTCACCTTCTCGATGAAGGCGATGCTGGGCGGGGCGCAGTTTCCCTATCGCTGGAACCCCGATCATCCGGCCCGCGTCGGCTTGATGCCGCGCAGGGGGAACGCCGCCGAGATCATCTGGTCCGATATCGAGCCATGCTATGTCTTCCACGTCGCCAATTCCTATGAGCGCGAGGACGGCGTGGTGATCATCGATTGTTCGGTCCATGAAACGATGTTTGCGGGCGGGACGAAGGGCCCTAACGGCAAGCCGCTGGGAATGGAGCGGTGGGAGGTCGATCCTGCCGCCCGCAAGGTCCGGCGAATCACCGTGGATAGTGCCCCGCAGGAATTCCATCGTCCTGACGAACGCTTCTTCGGCCAGCCCTACCGCTACGCCTGGTCACTCGGCCTGCCCGAGGCAGACAGTGCTTTCGTCGGTGATGCCCCGATCTATCGCTATGATATGCAGACTGGCGAGCGCCAGACCCACGACTTCGGTCCGGGCAAGGTCGCGGGTGAGTTCGTCTTCGTCCCACGCAGCGCCGATGCAGGTGAGGGCGAGGGGTGGGTGATGGGCTATGTCATCGACACGGCCAGCGACACCACCGATCTGGTCATACTTGACGCCGCCGACATGACGCTGCCGCCGATCGCCGCGATCCACATCCCGCACCGCGTGCCGCCGGGCTTCCACGGCAATTGGTTGCCCGATGCCACTTGATCGCTTGGCAAGGGCGCGGCGGAAGGCAATGCTGCGCCCTGGATGGAATCGATTCTCGAAATACGTGGCCTGACCAAGCGTTATCCCAACGGACCCGTGGCGCTTGACGCAGTCGACCTGACGATCCGGCAGGGCGAAATCTTCGCCCTGCTTGGCCCAAACGGCGCGGGCAAGACAACGCTGATCGGCGCGGTCTGCGGGCTGGTGCGGCCAAGCGCGGGAATGATCCGCGTCTTCGGGCTCGATCTTGCGCGCGATTGGCGCGCGGCGCGGGCGCGGATCGGACTGGTGCCGCAGGAAATGGCAACCGATATGTTCACCAAGGTGAGCGACGCGGTCGCCTATTCGCGCGGGCTGTTCGGGCTGCGCCGCGATCCGGCGCGGATCGAACAGATTTTGCGTGCGCTGATGCTGTGGGACAAGCGCGACAGCCAGATCCGCCACCTGTCCGGCGGGATGAAGCGCCGGGTTCTGATTGCCAAGGCGCTGGCTCACGATCCCGAACTGCTGTTCCTTGATGAACCGACCGCCGGGGTCGACGTCGAACTGCGTCGCGATATGTGGCGCCAGATCGGTGCAATGCGTGACGCCGGAACCACGATCATCCTCACCACCCATTATATCGAGGAGGCCGAGGAAATGGCCGACCGCGTCGGGGTGATCGACAAAGGCAGGCTGCTGCTGGTTGAGGAAAAGCGCGCATTGATGGCACGAATGGGGCGGATCGAGGCCGACATCACCCTGGCTAGGCCGCTGGCGAGGTTGCCCGATGCGCTCGCCGCCTATCCGCTCCACCTGTCGGGAGATCGCACCAAGCTGACCTATCGCGGCGCGGGCGAAAGCGCCGAGGCGAAGGCCGAACTGGCCCGCGTGATCGAGCTGCTGGTCGGGCAGGGGATCACGTTCACGGCGCTCGACACCCACCAGTCGAGTCTCGAGGACATTTTCGTCGACCTGGTCGACCAGGGGCAATGACGATGGGCTTCAATCCGCGTGGCGCCTTCGCCATCTTCAGCTTCGAACTGGGTCGGGCGTTCCGCACCTTTTTCCAATCGATCTTTGCGCCGGTGCTGACCACCTCACTCTATTTCATTGTCTTTGGCGCCGCAATCGGCGGCAAGATGAGCTCGATCGGCGGGGTCTCCTATGGCGCTTATATCATCCCCGGGCTGCTGCTGCTGACACTGCTGGGCGAAACCACCAGCAACGCCAGCTTCGGCATCTATA
>JAFEEP010000156.1 GCA_018241045.1 Pseudomonadota bacterium
AAGGCATGGGACAGCCCCGCCGCCCCGCCCCAGCGCAGGTGCTGCCCGCGCCCGCTGGCGTTGACCGCGGCGTCGGCCTCTGGCGCGAAGGACAATCCGAAGCCGTGAGGCAGATCGAAGGCCATCGGCACGATCAGTCCCGCCCCCCAATCACCCGCGCCGATCCCCTCGGCCCCGGTCGGCAAGGTGACGAAGCCGTGGAGCGCAACTGGCCCGTTCGCTCCGCCAAAGACGTGACGCAGCGCAAGGGTCACGTCCCCGACCCCGCGCTGGCGATCGACCAGCCCACTGGCGCGGTCGAGCGACCGCGTGGTCGACCAGGCGGCGATGCCCGCCTCTAGTTCGGTATCTCCGCCCAGCCCCAGTCGCAGGTTCAGACTGCCCCAGGTGAGGTCATCCTGCACCGATGCCGCGTCGCTCGAATGATCCCATTCGGCCAGCCCCAGTTCGGCCGCCGCGGTTCCCCGTTCCAGCACGCAAGGCGGCGTCGCCATACCAGGCCGGTTGAGGCACAGTGGCGCTTCATCGGCGCGGGCCGGAGCCGCCAGGAGCAGCAGGGGGAGCAAGGCAAGCAGGCTGCGCATCGCCACCGCGTTAGCAGCCACCCGCTTGCAGTGCCACTCAACTGGGCTAGAAAGAGGCCGATGTTTCGGTTCTTCAGGCCGTCCCGGCCCTCTTCGCAACACGGCCTGATCTATCGCGTCGGCTGGTGGATTGGCCGCCTGGTCATCGCCTTCCTGGCGATCAGCCTGGGGTTCACGGTGCTCTACAAGTTCGTACCGGTGCCGATCACATTGACGATGATCCTCGATCCCAATGGTTTCGACAAGAGCTGGCAGCCGCTCAGCCGGATCGACCGGACCATGGTCGATGCGGTGATTGCGGGCGAGGACGCCAAGTTCTGCAGCCACAACGGCTTCGATACCCGGGCGATCGAAAAGGCGATGGAGCGCAATGCCAAGTCCAATCGCCTGCGTGGCGGATCGACGATCAGCCAGCAGACCGCCAAGAACGTGTTCCTGTGGCAGGGCACCGGCTGGACCCGCTACTTGCGCAAGGGGCTGGAAACCTGGTTCACCCTGCTGATCGAGAACATCTGGGGCAAGCGGCGGATCATGGAGGTCTATCTCAACGTCGCCGAGACCGGCAAGGGCACCTATGGGGTCGAGGCCGGATCGCAGCGCTATTTCGGCCATTCCGCCGCGCGGCTCAACCAGGTCGAGGCGGCGCGCATCGCTGCCGCCCTGCCGGCGCCCAAGCGCCGCGAAGTGGTCGATCCCGGCGGCTTCACCCGCCGCCACGGCAACGCCATCGCCGCGCGCAGCGGGGTGGTGCGGAACGAGGCGATGGACGCCTGCGCCTATCGGTAGACGAAAGGAAAAGGGGCGGTGCACCGGATCGGTGCACCGCCCCTTTTCTTGTCGAACCGAACGCGATCAGAAGGTGATGCGCGCGCCGAACCGAACCGCGTAGAGCGACGACCCGTTGGTGGTCACCAGTTCGTCAGCCAGCAGCGTGTCCGAGCTGGGCGACGAATAGAGATAGGTACCGCAGGGGTTCGTGCCCACGGCCTGGCAGGTCACCTTGGTCACGGTCTTGCGATAGGGGAAGCTGGCGCGAAGCTGCTGGCCCCAGTTGCGGTTGAGCAGGTTGGTGAAGTTCTCGATATCGCTGAAGATCGAGAAGCGCGCTCCGAGCGGCAGCGGAATCTCCTGCTCGACGTGCAGGTCGAGGCGGGTGAAAGCCTTCGACCGGAACGCGTTGCGCGGCGCGATCTGGCCGCGATAGCCGGAAAGCCCGCTGCTCTTGATGATCGCATCGATCCGGTCGCGGGTCGCCGTGCTGTCGTAGTTGACCAGCGGATCGGTCGTGCTGGTCGGCACATAGAACAGATAGCGCGCGTTGCTGCCTGCTGTTCCGAAGGTCGAGCTGCGCCCGCTCGACGTATCCTGCATCGAGTAGCTGTAGCGCGCACCGGCGCGGGTCGTGCCGAACAGGTCGATGCGGGTCTTGTAATCGCCGAACAGTGCCTTCTCGAACGAGACATTGTAGCGGAACGACCACGTCACCTCATCGTTCGAGTGGCCAGGGCCGCCGAAGTTGGGATCGAGATTGGCGCCGTTTCCATAGAGCGAGCTGGCCTGCGACGAGGTCAGCGCCGCCGCGTCGCGGATGTCCTGACGGGTATAGGCGCCGCCGACCGTCAGGCCCCAGTCCCACTGCTTTTCAAGCCGCAGCACGCCAACCCAGCCACGTCCATAGCTGGTGTTGGTCAGCAGCAGGTCCTGGCCCGAATCTGTCGGGTTGGAAGTGATGATGCTGCCATAGCGCGGGCGACCATCCGGCGTGGTCGAGGCGATCAGCCCTGCCCCCGGGGTGATCGACGTCGCCCCGGTCGTGGTGTTGTAGTAGAGCGGCTGGGAACGCAGATCGGTGACAATCACCTGGCTGCGCACCTTCGAATAGAGCAGATCCCCGCCGAACCGCCAGCCATCGCCGAGCGGGCCAAGGTTGGCCTTGTAGTCCGCCGACAGCGTCGCGCGGAACTGGTTCGGCATCTTCAGATTGGGGTCCATCGCGTTGAGCGAGGTCGTCGCGTTGGGGTTGGTGCTCAGGTTGGCCGCGGCGGTCTGCAGCGCGGTATTGGCCGCACTCGGAATGGTCGTGTACGAGGGATTGTTCAGGATCGACGAGGCCGCGGCGGCATTGGCCGCACCGCCTTGCGAGTTGAGCTGGTAATTGCCGCCATCGGTCATCCGCGCCGAGATCGAGGTGTTGATGACCCCGGTGTTGGAGAACGAGTTGCCGATATAGACGTCCGGCGAACCACCGCCGAAGATCCCGGCGCCGCCACGCAGGGTCAAGCGCGCGGCGGGCTTGAAGGTGAAGCCGAAGCGCGGCTGGACCAGGTCGATCCCTTCAAGCGAGTAGTTGTTGGCGAAACCATAGCGGCGCAACCAGTTGGGGTTCAGCGCAGGATGGCTCGAGGTGCCGAACACGTCATAGCGTACGCCGGCGGCCACGGTCAGCATATCGTTGACGCGCCAATCGTCCTGCAGGCCGAAGGTGAATGCGTCGTACGAGAAGTTCGCCGCGGCATCCATCGGGTCGAGGCTGCCGGCATTGTTGTAGCTGAACGACTGCGCCGTGCCGTTCTGGAAGTCGGCAATCGAATCGAAGTAATAGGTCCCGGCCGAAGGATTGACGAACATATTGAACGTCTTGGTGTGGTTCCATTCGCCCAGCAGGCGGAAGTTGTGATCCCCGGCCTTCAACCGTGCCGAGAGCGAACCGCCCCAGGTGCGGATCTGCAGCACGTTCGACTGGCTGGGACCGCCCGAACCGAGCACATATTGTGGCGTGCCAGTGGGGCAGGAGGTCGCAACAGTGGTGGCATTGTTGGTCGAGCTGGGGGCGGGGCGATCCGAGGTGGCCGCACCGCAGACCGAGAATTGTGCGGTCCGCCCCATCAGCGGGAACTGACCCGAGTCATAAGCCTTGTAGAGCGCGCGCGCTTCAGTGCTGAAATTGTCCGACCATGACGCGTTCCAGTTCAGGATCCCGGCGCGCAGCTTGTTGGGCTTGATGTAGGCGTTCGATTCCAGGCCCAGGTCGCGGTTGCCACTGGTCGTGTTAACGATCAGCGAATCCTTGGTGTAGAGCCCGGTCAGCGAGACGCGCTGGGTGTCGGAGAGGTTGGCGTCGAGCTTGCCGACCACGCGATCGTCCTTGTCGCCATTGGTGCGCAGGATGCCGCCCGGATCGAAACCGTACTTGGACTTCGAAATCGACTGGATCGTGGCCAGCGTCGCGTTGGTCGCGCCGGTCACAGGGGTTCCGGCGTTGTCCTCGGCCGTGCCAGGCTGAACCGGCAGCGCCGCGCGGACGCGCTCGGCTGAAACCATGAAGAACAGCTTGTCGCGGATGATCGGACCCGAAACGGTCAGGCCGAAATCGCGACTGGTGAAGTTGGGCACGGCGACGACGCCGGTCGGGTTGACCAGCGGATAGGGCTTGGTCTTCTTGCCGGTCA
>JAFEEP010000157.1 GCA_018241045.1 Pseudomonadota bacterium
ATCTCGACCGCGCGACGCTCTGCCACCTCGACCTCGAGTTCGACGGTGCGTTCGGCGACCCGGCGCTCGAGCGTCTCGGCGGTTTCGCGCAGCGATTCCTGATAGGCGATGCGATCGGTCACATCGTCGAAGCTGAAGGCCATGCCGTCGGGCGCGATCGGGGTGGAACGGATCACGAAGCGGCGGCCACCCAGCAGGCATTCGCTCTGACTGCGTGCGTCGCCATCCTCGCGCCAGGCCACGGCGTCCGCATCGTCGAGGCCCAGCACGTTGCGGCAATGGGCCGCCAGCCCATCGTGGTGACCGATTACCTGTCCCGTGTCGCCGCCCAGCCCGAGCAGGTCTTCTAGCCCGCCGTTGTGCGCCAGCAGGCGCCGCTGGCTGTCATAAAGGCAGACCCCTTCGGACAGCGTATCCAGCGTCGCCTGCAGGGCCAGGTTGCGTTCGGCCAGTTCGCGGGCGCGTTCGCGGGCATCCTCGGCCTTGACCTCGGTAATGTCGGTGTAGATCCCGACCGTGCCGCCTTCCGACGTGCGCAATTCGCTGATCTGGATCCAGCGTCCGTCGCTCAGCGCCTGAACGTGCGCGCCATCGGCAATGGCGTGCTGGGCGACGCGCTCGGCGACCCAGCGATGCGGCGCGACCCGCGATCCCATCGTCCGGCCGGCGCGGGCGACGATCTCGGCCACTTCGGAAAAGCGCGGCGCCTCGCTGTCGTGCTCCTCGATCTCGGGCCAGAACCCGAAATAGGCCTTGTTGCACATCACCAGCCGGTCTTCGGCATCGAACAGTGCGAAGCCATCGGTCAGCGATTCGATCGCATCGCGCAACCGCGCGCGAGCGGCATCGGCATCGCGGTGCGCGGCGGCGAGATCGGCATTGGCGGCATTGAGTCGGGCCAGCGTCTCTTCCAGTTCGGCGGTGCGGCTGCGCACCACTGCCTCGAGCGAGATCGCCGTCTCGAACATCGAGAACGCGGTGCCATGCAAATCGCTCGACCGCTCGACCCGGTCGATCAGCGCGGCGTTGATCTTTTCAAGGCGGCGAACCCGCTCCTCGAGCCGGGCGACCTCGTCGCTATCCTGCAGCCGCGTCGCCATCAGCGCCCGATCGCCAGCCCGCTCAGCGTCTGGTTGAGATGCGCCGCGCGGTACTGTTCGCCATAGGTGTTGAAGCCGAACACCCGGCGCGCGGCATAGAGCCGCGAAACCTCGCCGGTCAGTTGCCGGTTCTCGGCATCGATCCGATTGAGCACGCAGTCAAAGCCGATGATGTGGTCGATCCGGCCGACCACCTGGTCGATCTCGTCGAACAGGCGGCGCATCCCTTCGAGCCGGTCGACCGGTTCGCCGACTGTCAGGACGATGCCGTTGTCGATCGCGCAATAGAAGGTCAGGCTGCCATCGGGGTTGGCCTGCTGGATCGAACGAACGTGATCGCCCCCGCCCGCGCGGACCATGGGTGGATGCGCCGCGAAAAACGCGGCGTCGAGCGTATCGCCGGGCCGCCCGGCGATGCGGCGGTATTCGTCGACCGCAGGCAAGGCGTTGATTTCATGGACCACGCGGTTTTCCGGGTCGGAGGCCGTGACCACCATCTTTTCCGATCCCGCGCGGTAGTGGTTGGCGGAGAACACGTGCATCGGCCGCGCGCTCGACAGGATGGCGACCACCGCCGCGTCGCGGTGGAAGTGGCCGTCGACAAGCACCCCGGTTTCACGGAAATTCATCCCGTCGCCCGACGATCCCCCCACCATCACGGTGTCGCCCAACGCCTCCTGCACGGTCATGGTCAGCAATTCCTCGCGGTGCGAGAGGCCATCGACCAGGAACAACGCGGCGTGGCTCAGCCGGTCACCCAGTTCGCGTGCCGAATGAGCCGCGCTGGAGGCAAGCTGGCGGATCGCGCGCCGCCCCTCTTCGGGATCGAAATGGTCAAGCTCGTCAAAGCAGTGGACCGTCATGCGGAAGGCGTCGGCGGGAAAGCCGATGAAGACCAGGCTGTCCTCATCATAGCCGCGCTCGGTCAGTTCGCCCGCGCTGGTGCAGCCGATCAGCGGGAAACCGCCCAGTTGTTCGCGCAGCGCAAGGGCCAGGGCTTCGCGTTCGAAACGGTGCGAGCAGAACAGCAGCCCCCCGGCCACGGCGCAGCCGGCGATGCCCGCCGCAACCTCGGCCACGGCCTCTAGCGGGTCGGCGCGGTGCGAGGCCACCACCACCAGTCTGTCCGCGACGGCGCTTGCCACCTATCCCGTCTCCCGCCTTGCGCGCGGGCCCGCCCTTCCGGCCCGTCGTGTTGCGCCCTGTTACACCCGGCCCTTCCCGGTTCCAAGCATCATGCCGCGTCCCAGCCATCGCCGTGCAGGGGTTCGCCAGCGCGCTCCAGCGCCGCCGCCTCGGCATCGCTGAACACCCGGCTACGGACGATGAAGCGCACGCCCTCGGGCGCCTCAAGGCTCATCCCCGCACCGCGCCCGGGGACGACATCGATGGTTACCTCGGTATGGCGCCAGTATTCAAATTGCGCCGCCCCGATCCAGACCGGCGTGTCCCCGGCGACGGTACCGAGCAGCACATCCTGCCCGCCAACCCGAAACTCGCCGCGCTGGTAGCACATCGGCGCAGAGCCATCGCAGCAGCCGCCCGACTGGTGAAACATCAGCGGTCCGTGCGCCGCCTGCAGCCGCTCGATCCACTCGCGCGCGGCAGGCGTCACATGGACCCTGGAAGGAACGTCGCTCATCGCCCGATCATGCCGGACCGGACGGGGGCGGACAATGGAGAGCTTGTCCGCCCCCGCGGGCGCCGTGTGCGTGGGGCCTGTCCGAATGGCTCTGCCAGACCCCGCACACCGGCACCGGCGCGACCCGAAGTCTGCGCCATCAGAAGAAGCCGAGCGCCTTGGTGCTATAGCTGACCAGCAGGTTCTTGGTCTGCTGATAGTGATCGAGCATCATCTTGTGCGTCTCGCGTCCGATCCCCGACTGCTTGTAGCCGCCGAACGCCGCATGGGCGGGATAGGCGTGATAGCAGTTGGTCCAGACGCGCCCGGCCTGGATCGCCCGGCCCATGCGGTAGCAGGTGTTGGCATCGCGGCTCCACACCCCGGCGCCAAGGCCGTAAAGCGTGTCGTTGGCGATCGCCAACGCTTCGGCCTCGTCCCTGAAGGTGGTGACGGCAACCACTGGGCCGAAGATTTCCTCCTGGAACACCCGCATCTTGTTGTGGCCCTTGAGGATCGTCGGCTTGACGTAGTAGCCCTCGCCCAGTTCGCCCGACAGCACGTTGCGCTCGCCGCCGGTCAGCACCTCGGCGCCCTCCTGCTTGCCGATCTCGATGTAGCTGAGGATCTTCTCCAACTGGTCGTTCGATGCCTGGGCACCGATCATCGTCGAGGGGTCAAGCGGGCTGCCCTGGATGATCTTCTCGACCCGGGCGATCGCCTTTTCGATGAAGCGGTCATAGATCGATTCGTGGATCAGCGCGCGGCTCGGGCAGGTGCAGACTTCGCCCTGGTTGAAGGCGAACAGCACGAAGCCTTCCAATGCCTTGTCGAGATAGTCGTCATCGTGATCCATCACGTCAGCGAAGAAGATGTTCGGACTCTTGCCGCCCAGTTCGACCGTGCTGGGGATGATGTTCTCGCTGGCGTACTGCATGATCAGCCGCCCGGTCGAAGTTTCGCCGGTGAAGGCGATCTTGGCGATACGCTTGTTGGTGGCGAGCGGCTTGCCCGCCTCGATCCCGAAGCCGTTGACGATGTTGAGCACGCCTTGGGGCAGCAGGTCGCCGACCAGTTCGGCCAGGACCAGGATCGACATCGGGGTCTGTTCGGCGGGCTTGAGGATCACGCAGTTACCTGCGGCGAGCGCAGGGGCCAGTTTCCACGCCGCCATCAGGATCGGGAAGTTCCACGGGATGATCTGGCCCACAACGCCGAGCGGTTCGTGGAAGTGATAGGCGACGGTGTCGTGGTCTATCTCACCGATAGAACCTTCCTGCGCGCGGACGCAGGCGGCGAAATAGCGGAAGTGATCGGCCGAGAGCGGAATGTCGGCGGCGGTCGTCTCGCGGATCGGCTTGCCGTTGTCGATCGTCTCGACCATCGCCAGCATATCGAGATTGGCGTCGATCCGGTCGGCGATCTTGTTCAGGATATTGGCGCGCTCGGTGACCGAGGTCTTGCCCCAGGCATCCTTGACCTTGTGCGCTGCGTCGAGCGCCAGCTCGATATCCTCGGCGGTGCTGCGCGCCACCTGGGTGACGACCTTGCCGGTAACCGGCGAGATGTTGTCGAAATACTGGCCCTTGACCGGGGCAACCCACTTGCCGCCGATGTAGTTTTCATAGCGGTCGCGAATCATCGCCTGTCCCGCGAATTTGCTCATCGCCTGCTCAAGCACCGTGTCTCTCCTCTCGGCATGATTTGCTTTCGAGGCATGACATTGCGACTCTTGCCGACGGGCGACAATTGGACCTTCGGCCGAGAGGCCGTCCGCCAGCGCCAAGGCGAAACGAAAAAGGGACGGAACGCTGTCGCGCCCGTCCCTCTATTCGCGTTGTGGCGCGGCCGTCAGCGCAGCGAGACGACGTTGTCGCTCTGGCGTGGATCGCGGCGGTTGCCGAGGTATTGGCTGGCCATCGGTTCATCGGTCACGGTCACTGCCGCGGCCTGGCCGAAACCGTTGAACGCGGTCTTCATCGCCGCGCCATAGGCGCCGAGCATCCCGATCTCGATGTAGTCGCCTGCCCGGATGTCCGAAGGCAGCAGGAAGGGGCCCTGCATATAGTCGGCATCGTCGCAGGTCGGACCATAGAACGAGAAGTCCGTCAGAGCATCGCTGCGGTCCTCGCCCAGGCACAGCACCGGGAAGCGCCAGCCGACGTGCGCCGCATCGTAAAGCGCGCCATAGGCGCCGTCGTTGATGTAGAGCTCATCACCGCGGGTCTTCTCGACCTTGACGATCAGCGAGTTGTATTCGGCGCAGAGCGCGCGGCCCGGCTCGCACCACAGTTCCGACGAATAGGACACCGGGAGTGACTCAGCGGCGCGGTGGATCGCGGCGAAATAGTCCTCCAGCGGCGGCGGCTCCATCCCCGGATAGATCGAGGGGAAGCCCCCGCCGACATCGACGATGTCGACCGTGACCGAGGCATCGACCACTGCGGCGCGAACCCGCTCAAGCGCCTGGACATAGGCGAAGGGGGTCATCGCCTGCGAACCGACGTGGAAGCAGATGCCCAGCGCGTCGGCGACCTGGCGGGTCGCCTGGAGCAGCGGCGCGGCGTCGGCCAGGTCGATGCCGAACTTGCTCGCCAGGCTCAACTCCGAAAACTCGGACGAGACGCGCAGGCGGACGCAGAGCGACAGGTCGGCAGCAGGCTCACCCGCCGGGCTGGTCGTCGCATCGACGATCTTGGCCAGTTCCTCGTGGCTGTCGAGGCTGAAGGTGCGCACGCCGTGGACGTGATAAGCCTCGGCGATCGCGGCGCGCGCCTTGACCGGGTGCATGAAGCACAGCACCGCTTCGGGCAGGGTCGCGCGGACCAGTCGCACCTCGGCGATCGAGGCGACGTCGTAATGAGTCACCCCGGCGTCCCACAGCACCTGGAGTAGGTCCTGCGAGGGATTGGCCTTCACCGCATAGAGCGACTTGCCCGGAAACTTCTGGGTGAAGAATCGGGCAGCGCGCGCAGCAGCGTGCGGGCGGTTGAGAATAACGGGTTCGTCGGGCGAAAGGGCGCGAACTACAGCCGATGCGTCAGGAAAATGGTGCAACTCAAGGGACCCCCAATAGGCCTTGCGGCCAGGTAACACAAAGACGAAGCTGCCTTGCGGTTATTGGAAGTCCCCTTGGGGCAGCGGAGGGCGGATATAGGGAGCCGGTGCTGAAGCGCAACTGAAATTTTGTGACAGTCCCGTTACAGGGCGGGCATATGCGATTAACCGTTAGATATCAGGTGTTCAGCCACCGCTCTATAGGCCGGAAGCGAAGTCGGATCGTTCGCCGAATTGGCCGCAGTGGGGTGCGAACCGAATCGCGCGACGACCATTTCGGCAACCGGGTCGACATAGATCGCCTGGCCGTGAATCCCCCGCGCCGAGAAGGCGCCGTGATCACCACCGACGAACCACCACTGGCTGCGATAGGAACCGCCGGGCAACCATTGGTAACCCGCTGGCGCGAAAGCGGTCTTGCTGCCTCCACCGCGCACCGATTCGATCGCCACGGCGGGAATGGCCTGCGCTCCGCCGGGCAGCTTGCCGCCGAGCCGCATTGTCTCGCCAAAGCGGGCCATGTCGCGCAGCACCGGGTTGAGCCCGCCCCCGGCAAAAGGCATCCCCGACGTATCGATCAGGAAGTCGGCATCCTGCTCCATCCCCAGCGGCTGCCATATCCGTTCCGACAGCACCTGATCGAGCCGCTTGCCTTCGGTCCGCGCGACGATCCAGCCGAGCACCTC
>JAFEEP010000158.1 GCA_018241045.1 Pseudomonadota bacterium
ACGCCGGTGAACAACCGCTTCAGCGACCTGCGCAACCAGCTTGCGCTGGCCTACGAGGGCGACTCGGCGCAGCTTGCTGCCAAGCTGAACATCTCGACGACCGTCGAGGAGGTGTTCCGGCAGGCGCAACGGGTGTTCAACGAGTGGTCCGATCTGCCGCCGGAGGACCGGACGACTGGCGCGATCCTGGCCCGCTTGGACTTCGACTTCTTCGAGCTTCTCGACGCGGTGACCATCGCCCGGTCCCGCAAGCACATCCAGGCGTTCTACGACACCACGGAGATCGGCGCGTTTCCCGAACGGCTGAAACCGAAGTCGATCAGCCCGCCGCTTACCGACCTTGCTGACGCGCCGACTTTCAACGAGATCTTTGAGCAGCTCCAGCTCCTGACCCTTGCGGTCTACACGCCGCTTGCTTACGTGTTCCCGAGCCGCCGCAACAAGTACGAGCAACTCTATGGAGCAGGCTCGGGGCAGAACTACATGGGCGGCGAAACGGCGAATCTCGGCGCCGCCAGCCGGGAGCTCGGTATCCGCAAGCTCATGACGGTGAACCTGCTCAAGCGGCTGGAATCCAGTATCGAGGCCTTCCGGCTCACTCTGAACCGGTTGGAATACACAGTCGCTGAAGCGATCGACGCCGTCGACAACCACGCCGCGACCATCGCCGACATCGTCTCCGCGTTCGCCGACGTCGATGCGGACGATGACGACTTCGAGTTCCCCTCCAGCGGCACGGTGGGTCGGAAAGTACAGATCGACCTCGCTGACATGGATGTCGACTCGTGGAATCGCGACCTCGTGAACGACGGCAAGGTCATCCAGGGACTTCTCGCCTCCATCAGCCGAATCACCCCTGGGCATGACTCCAAGCTCGGGGCTCTCCGCGAGCTGATTGCGGGCAAGCTCCAGGATCCGCTCAACGCGGGCAACCGCAAGGTGCTGATCTTCTCCGCTTTTGCAGACACCGCCGAGTACCTCTACAAGAACCTCTCGCCGGGCCTAAAGGAGCGCGGCCACGACACCGCGCTCGTCACGGGGCAGGGTAACCCGTCCACCACAGTCGGCAAGGGTTTCGGCTTCCAGCAGACGCTCACGCTGTTCTCCCCGCGTTCGAAACAGCGGCATCTTGTCATGCCGAAGGAAGCATCCGAGATCGACGTGCTGATCGGCACAGACTGCATCAGCGAAGGCCAGAACCTTCAAGACTGCGACTTTCTGGTCAACTACGACATTCACTGGAACCCTGTGCGGATCATTCAGCGCTTTGGCCGCATCGACCGCATCGGGTCAACGAACGAGCGCATCCAGCTCGTGAACTTCTGGCCGGACATCTCGCTCGACGAGTACATCAATCTCAAGGAGCGCGTCGAGAACCGCATGGTCATCGCCGATCTCGCCGCGACCGCCGACGACAACGTGCTCACCCAGGAGGCCAGTGACGCCGCGTTCCGCAAGGAACAGTTGCGCAAGCTCCAGGATGAGGTCATCGAGCTGGAAGACGTCCGCACAGGCGTGTCGATCACCGACCTGGGCCTGAACGACTTCCGGATGGACCTCCTCGGCTACATCAAAGAGTACGGAGACCTGGCTGGCAGCCCGAAAGGCCTGCACGCGGTCATGCCGGCTGACCGCGACAAAGGCCTAAGACCCGGCGCGATGTTCGTATTGCGCAACATCAATGCCGACGAACATCTGAACCGGGGCAACCGGCTCCACCCTCACTACCTGGTCTACCTCGACGACAGAGGGCAGGTGATCGCCGACCACACCGAGGTCAAGCACCTGCTCGACCTGATCCGCGCCGGATGTCGCAATCGCGACGAACCCGCCTGGGAAGTGTGCCGTGTCTTCAACGCCGCCACCAAGGATGGAGCCGACATGGGCAAGTACAGCCATCTGCTTACCGAAGCGATCCGCTCCATGATCGACGTCACCGAGGAACGCGACGTCGACAGTCTCTTCAGCCCCGGCCACACCACCGCCCTCGTGCAGAGCATCGCCGGGCTTGACGACTTCGAGCTCATCGCGTTCCTCGCGATCGTCGAGGAACCCGCCGATGACTGAACCCATCCTGTTCCGCTGGCCACCGAACGCAGCACTCGGCCGCACCATACCGAAGACGAAGTTCTACGAGCAGGGCAATGTCCGCGCCGCGCTGCGCGAGAAGTTCGTCGATGACATCCAGCGCATCACCTGGACCTACAAGCTCGCCGAGGACACCATTCGACTGCGGGGCACAACCGCGGTGCCCGAGATCCAAGTCTTCACCATCGAGAGCAAGGGCGCGGATGTCTCCGACGACGTGCTCACCGCCATAGATAGGTCTGTGCACTTCCCGATCATCTTCGAGGTCACCAACCAAGGTCGCGTGCGCACTGCGGGTGCTCAGAAGACGCTCCACGGAAAGACCCCCACGATCGGCGCCTACTTCACGACCACATGGCAGCCAGCCGACGCCCCTCGCCGGTTGCTTCCCACAGCACTCGACCTGCCAAGCCTTTACGAGGCAATTCTGGCGTCGCTGCTGCCTGTGGAGAA
>JAFEEP010000159.1 GCA_018241045.1 Pseudomonadota bacterium
CTCAGTTCCTTCCTGATCAATTCGTCATTCCCGGCGACGTTGCGAAGGAACTGAATCCGCGCCTCCTTTTCCTGGCCCTCCTTGAGAAAATAGAGATTGCGCAGGTTTTGCGATGCGCGCGGAGAGGTGATCTCGGTAAAGATGCGTCGCCGGTCGCGCTCGTAGAATTCCAGGATGTCGTGATCGGCACCGTCGTGAATGACGCGGTTCAGGGCTTCGATCAACGCGAAGGCGTCGAACATTCCCCCTGTAAGGCCGAGACCGCCGGTCGGATTGGTTACATGCGCGGCGTCGCCGACCAGGATCACGCGGCCGACGCGCATCTTGTCCGCCACCCGCTGGTGCATCCGGTAGGGCGAGGCGGCCAGGACTTCATAAGGCAGATCGGGCAAGTGATCGGCGAACATCACGTCGATGCGTTCGGCCAGTCCTTCGATCGGCAATTCCGGGTCTTCGACAAACGTGACGCGCCAGGCGTCCGCACGATCGATCTTGCAGATGACGGCGCCGTGCTTTTGATCGATCTGCATTACCGTGGGCGCATATCCGGCCGAGGTGAGATCGATTTTCGTATTGGTCGCAATGTAGCGCTCGGGCCAGGTCACGCCGAAGAATTGCAGGCCGAGCACGGTCCGGCGCACGACGCTGTTGGCGCCATCGGCCCCGACCAGGAACTCACCCTCGAGGCGTTCCGGTCCGCCCGGTCCCTCGATTTCGACTGTCACGCCGTCCGCGTGCTGAGTGCAACCCTGTAGGCGCGTCTCGTAGCGGATTTCGATGTTGGGCAGCGTCGCCACGTGCCGCGCCAAAACCTGCGACAGCAAGCCCTGGTGCAGATGCAGGGCCTGGCCGTCTTTGTAAGCCGGCGACCCCTTCCACTCGATCATCTCTCCGGTGCTGTGGATATGCCAGCCGAAATTCTGGCGCAGAAAGCCTTCGTTCACGCAATCCTGCAGAAGACCCAGCTTCTCGAGGTGGGGCAGCACCGGGTAGTGATAGACCAGCGCCCGCGGATTATCGTTGAGCTGGGCCTCGGCCTCGAGGATAGTGACCCGCGTACCGGCCTTGGCCAGGCCTATGGCGGTGAGCAGACCGGTCGGACCCGCGCCGGCGATGATTACATGCTGAGTCATTGATCCACCTCTCCATCATTACGCGGACGAAGCCGATCCGACGGCCCGATCTGGCCGAGCCAGTTCGCGACGTCATCGGCGCTGGTGACGTCGCCGTACTTTTGGGCGATGTCATAAAGATTGGCCTCGTGCGGCGCGGCCGCGCGGTCGGCACAGCAATCGCGCGGCACCAGCACGATAAACCCGGATTGCACCGCATCGACGACCGTCGCGCGCACGCATCCTGACGTGGTTGCCCCCGTGACGATAACCGTATCCGCTCCCGCCGCGGTCAGCAGGGCGGCCAGGTTCGTGCCGTGAAAGGCCGACGCGCCGTGCTTGACGATCACCGGATCGTCCGCGGTGATCCCGGTCGCGCGGTCGATTTCCACCAGCCTGGTGCCCGCCATCAGCGCTTTCATGCCGGTCGCCTTGCGAAGCCATGGCAAGGTCTCGGCTTCCCAGGGCTGATAGGCGATGGTGGTGTAAATGACCGGAAAGCCGCGTTCGCGCGCAAGATCTGTAAGGCGGCGCGTCGCCGCGATTTCCGCGGTCATGTTCGCGGCGGTGGGATAGGCGGTGTCGGTGAAACCGTAAGTGAAATCGACCACGATGACCGCGGGGCGTTTTCCCCTCGGAGCGGCCGCGCCGAAGCCGGCCTTCGCATAGACCTCAGCCTGCGACATCGAGGACCGCGCTTTCCGTCACCTTCGGGCTGCCGGTCTGCCCGAACTGAAGCTCCTTGACTACGACTTCGCCGTCAATCAGCACCGGATCGCCATCCAGGAACAGCGAGCAGCCGCGCATCGGGATGTCGAGGTGGCAGGCCGTATCGTTGGACCCGCCCAGCTCGTTGTTGGGGCCGGTCGAGAACAGCACGTTGCCCAGGTAGCTGCGCGGCTCCATCCCCATGCCGCCGGGGAACTCGCCCGGGGTCATTCGGTGCCACTTGGCGTCCGGGTTCATCCCCCACCCGATGTGGCTCATGGCAAAGCCGCGCTCATCCTCGAAGTCAGCCATGTAGGACTTGACCAGCGCTGCCTCTAGCCCGCCGCGGATGTCGGTGATCCAGCCCTGTTCGATCGTATAGACGATCGGCTCGCGCACGTAGATATTTTGCGGCAGCAGGACGTCACCCGGCCCGACCACGATCTGTCCGTCCACGCCATCGTCGTCACCGCCGGTGAAGACGAAGCCCGAAGGCCAATGATCCCAGCGCCCAGGCTGATCGGTGCAGGCATATTCGGTGATGGTCGGATAAGTGCCCAGCTTGTAGACCACGTCGGTCCCATGGGGCGAAGTGATGTGCATCGACTTGGCCCGCGCCAGCAGTTCCCCGGCCCGCTCGACCTTTTCGCGCAGTTCGGGGTTAGGCAGCATCCGCGCGAGCAGCTCGGGCGGTTCGACCACGGTCAGCACGCGCGTGCCGGCCGCTTGGATCGCCATCTGCTCGGGCGAAAACAACAGAAAGATGCAGTCGATCAGCATGTCGGCGTTCTTGAGCGCCTCGACTGCCTCCGGCATGGCGGCGAGCGACGTCTGGCCGACCGCCCACCCCCCCATCGGCAAAGCCGCAGGCAGGCGCATGTGATAGATATTCGCTCCCAGCATCCGGCCGGCGGCCAGAAATGCGTCGGCATAGTCGAGCCGCTCATCACCCTGGGTCAGCACGATCAGGCGTTCGTCCGGCCGCACCCCGGACATCTTCAACTGATGATGGCAAATTTCTATAAAGCTCGCGCGATCCATTGCGGACGCTCCAATTCTGTCAAATTCTGAAATCGCTCACGGCGCGCAAGAAGCCGTCCAGGTCGTCCCACGGGATCATGTGCCCGGCCCCTTCTACGGTCGTGATTTTGATTTTCGGTGCCAGGCTTTCGATCTCCGCGATGTCTGCCGCTTCGATCACCGGAGACGCGCCCGCCACGAC
>JAFEEP010000015.1 GCA_018241045.1 Pseudomonadota bacterium
CCTACCTTGACCACAAGGACTACACGCAAAGCGATTACACCGATTACGCGGAATACTATGATCAGTATTACGCCTCGTCAGGGGGTATCGCGGGCTACCAGAATTTCGTCGACGCGCTGGGCAACAAGATCGATCCGCGCCAGCACATCGAAGGTACCGACCACTTCAAGAAGATGAGCCACGAATTGCGCGTGGCATCACCTTCGACCGATCGGTTCAGGCTGGTTGCAGGCATGTTCATGCAGCATCAGTCGAACGACATCCATCAAGATTACAGGGTCGACAATCTTGCCCCCAATATGTCGGTCAACGGGTTCCCTGGCACGTTGTGGCTGACCCAGCAGCACCGCACGGATCGTGACTACGCCATGTTCGGTGAGGCGACCTATGACGTCGCGCCGACCTTCACCGTCACGGCCGGTATCCGGGTGTTCATGTATGACAACGATCTGATCGGTTTCTGGGGCTTTGGCCGTGATCCGGCGGGGAACTACACAGCTTCGCCCCGCAATCCGGGTGATTTCAGTTCGGGTCTGAGCTATTGCTATACGAGCACGGGTGCCCTGCTGAAGGATGTCGTGGGAACCCCGGGCATCACCTTCGCGCCCGGCGGGGTGGCGAACACACCGTGCACCGACCTTGGCGTGTACAACTCCACTACGGGACGGATGCAGCCCACGGCCGCGCGTGGCTCGGGCGTGACCTATCGCTTCAACGCCACCTGGAAGCCGATGACCGGGTTCATGGCCTATGGCACGTTCTCGCGCGGATTCCGTCCGGGCGGGATCAATCGTCGCAACGATTTTCCGGCCTACCAGCCGGACTATCTGACCAACTATGAAATCGGCATCAAGACCACGCCGATGCGCGGAATGCGGTTCAACGCGGCGGTCTATCAGCAGAATTGGGACAAGTTCCAGTTCAGCTACCTGGGGCCCAACAGCTTCACGATCATCAACAACGGACCCACGGCCCGCATCCGCGGCGTTGAGGCGGACCTCGGCTACAACGTCGATCGGTTCTCGTTCAACGCGAACGCTTCGTACACCGACGCGATCATGCAGAAGAACCTGTGCCACGGCATCGATCCGACGTTCGCCTGCACCAATCTGCAGTCGAATGGACAACCGAACAGCATTGACGCGTACGCGGGCACCCGCTTGCCAGTCACGCCGCAGTTCAAGGTTGCCGGTACGGTTCGCTATACGGTTCCGGTGGGCAACGCGAAGGCCTATGGCCAGGTCAATGCCGCCTATCAGTCCGGCGCGCGAAGCAGCCTGCGCGACTCCGACGAGGCCATACTCGGCCGGCTTGGCGCATATGGCCTCGTCAATCTGTCGGCAGGGGCCGAGTGGCAGAAGTTCAACGTCGAGCTTTTTGTCTCAAACCTGTTCGACGAGAACGGCGATGTCTCGCGTTTCGTGCAGTGCGGGCCGTGTACCCGGGTCTATGTCGTTCCGGTGACCCCGCGTATGTTCGGGCTGAGAATCGGCGCCAAGTACTGATCACCCGACTAGAATGAAACCAGGCGCCCCGGACCCCGTAAGGTTCGGGGCGCTGTCGTTTCGGGATCAGGCGGGCAATGTGCAGACCGTGACCCAGCGGGCGCCGACCAGTTCGGCCAACCGCTGCGGCTCGACCTCGATCGAGCTGGTCTGCGATCCGGCGGCAGGGAACACCGTGGGATAGCCGAGCAGCGAGCGGTCGGCGATGATCGGCAGTTGGGTGGCAAGGCCAAAGGGGCACACGCCGCCCACCGCGTGTCCGGTCAGCGCCAGCGTTGTCTCGGCGTCGAGCATCCGCGGGCGTCTGCCCAGTTCCGCCTTGCACAGCGCATTGTCGAGCCGGGCATCGCCCCGCGCGATCAGCAGCATCTGCACATCGCCCACCCGCAGCGCGAGCGTCTTGGCGATCCGCCCGGGTTCGACCCCCAGCACATCGGCCGCTTCGGCAACGGTTGCGGTCGAACGCGAGTGGTCGATCAGCGCAAGGTCGGGTGCGTGCTGCGCCAGCCAGGCCGCGACGCTCTCAGCGCTCACCCTTCAACTCCTCGACCAGCGCACGGGCGGCTGCGGTGACGTCGGCCCAGGTGGCGTGGAAGCCTTCCTCCTCGCCGTACCACGGATCGGCCAATGCTTCGCCCGCGCGCCCAGGAACGAGATCGAGCAGCAGCGCGAGCCGTGCGCCGTGCCCGGCAGGCGCGATCCGTTCGAGCTTGCCAAGATTGGCATGATCGGCGGCGAAGATGTGGGTAAAGCGGGCGAAGTCTGCCGCGCTCACCTGACGCCCGCGGTAGCCCGAAATGTCGATGTCGAAGCGCGCGGCAGTGCGGATTGCGCGTGGATCGGGTGCTTCGCCAACGTGGTAGTCCGCCGTCCCCGCCGAATCCGTCAGCACGTTCAGTCCGGCCAGCGCCGCCTCGTGCCGGAACGCCGCCTCGGCCAGCGGCGAGCGACAGATATTGCCGAGGCACACGAACAGCACCGCCGGTTCAGTCATCGCCATCCCCGAACCGTTCCAAGCGGAACGCGGCGCTGAGGTATTCGTCCGCCGCCGCTTTCAGGTGCGGCTCCTTGGCGAAGGCCTCGGCGGGAAGCGGGGCCATGTCGAAGGCGTGAAGCAGGGGCCACAGCGCGAACTTGCGCCCCGGCTCGCGCTCGACTCCGAAGGCGATCTTCAGCCGTTCGATCGCGCGGTCGAACGCGGCCTCGTCCAGCGTCGATGGATCGTCGGTGCCGAAGAAGTGGCGGATCAGCGCATCAAGCTCCATCGCCTCAACCCAGCCAGTGCAGCGCCTGCGCGCCCCATGCCGCTGCCCCGCCGACCAGCAAGGCCGCGACGTAGCCGAGCCAGGGGCGCGACCCGCGCTGTTCCCAGACCAGCTCGACCTCGGGCAGCGGCGGCGCTTCGGGCGCGCCGCCCCGGGCCGGGAACTTGTCCTCGATCCGCCTGACCAGGTCAGGCAGGCGCAGCAGCGTTTCGGCGTCCTTGCGCAGCCGGTCGGCGATCGCCGCCTCGGGCCCCAGTTCGTCGCGAATCCATTCCCGCACGTAAGGCGCGGCGACGTCCCACATATTGATCTTCGGATTGAGTTGAGTCGCCAGCCCCTCGACCATGACCATCGTCTTCTGCAGCAGCAGCAGGTGCGGCTGGGTCTGCATGTCAAACTCGCGAGTGATGGCGAACAGGCTGTCGAGCATCTGTCCGACCGACAGTTCGCTCACCGGGCGGCCCCGGGTCGGCTCGCCCACGGCGCGCAGCGCGGTGGCGAATTCATCGACCGAATGATAGCTCGGCACGTATTGCGCCTCGAAATGGATCTCGGCGACGCGGCGGTAATTGCCGGTCGTCAGGCCATAGAGGATCTCGGCCAGCCACAGCCGCGCGCGCCGGTCGATCCGGCCCATGATCCCGAAATCGATCGCCGCGATTGTCCCGTCCGCTTCGACGAACAGGTTGCCCTGGTGCATATCGGCGTGGAAGTAGCCCATGCTGATCGCCTGCTGCAGGAAGGTCAGCACCAGATGCTCTGCCAGCG
>JAFEEP010000160.1 GCA_018241045.1 Pseudomonadota bacterium
CGTGGTCATCTCCAGCGCGGTGCGCCTGGCCCCGGCGGCGATCAGCCACGGCAAGCTGACCGTGCGGATCGACGAGAGCCCCACCGTGGTCCAGCCCGCGCCGCTAAGCCGCGGCCAGACCGCACAGCAGGAATCGAGTACATTAAGCGTCGAGGAAGCGGGCGGCCACGTTGCACTGGTGAAGCCGGGCGTTTCTTTTTTCAAGCTGGACGACGCGCTCAATGCGCTGGGGGTTGGCCCGTCCGATCTGGTCGCGATCCTCGAAGCGCTCAAACAGGCCGGGTCGCTCAAGGCCGAGATGGTGGTGCTGTGAACCCGGTCTCCGCCCCTTCGTTGCCGCTCGGCACCTTGCCGCAGAGCCATGGCACCGAGCGTGACCAGCTGGCCAAGGCCGCGCGCCAGTTCGAGGCGATCTTCGTGCGCCAGATGCTGAGCCAGGCACGCAAGACCAACCTTGGCGGCGATGCGCTGCTCGGCGGGCAGGGGCTGGATACCTTTCGCCAGATGCAGGACGATCGGTTTGCCGATCTGGCAGCAGACAGTGGAGCGTTCGGAATCGCCAGGCAGATTGAAGCGCAGCTTCAATCGCAGCTTGCCGTTCAGTCCCCCTCCCGCTTGCAGGGGGGGTTAGGGGAGGGCCTGTTATCCAGCCTGGCCCAACAAGCCCTCCCCCACCCCCTCCCGCAAGCGGGAGGGGAGATCAAGGATCCCGCCGCTTCGCGCGGCAAGGATAAGCCCTGATGGCCTCCGATCTCTTCACCATCGGCTCGAGCGGGGTCCGCGCGGCGCGCGCGGCTCTGGACATCACCGCGCAGAACATCGCCAATGCCGGGACCGAGGGCTATGTCCGCCGCACGGTGCGCCTCTCCGAACTGGCCACGGCCGGCGGTTGGCAGCGGATCAGCGACCTGTCGCTGTCGGGCGTGCGGGTCGACGGGATCGCCCGCGACGCCGACCAGTTCCGTCAGGCCGAAGTGCGCCGCACCGGTGCCGATGCGGCCCGCGCGCAGGCCGAACTGGGCGGATTGCAGAATGCCGAAGCGGCGCTGGAACAGTCCAACCTGTTTCCGGCGATGACCGCCTTCGAAGGATCGTTGCAACGCCTTGCCACCGATCCGGTCGATCCCTCGCTCCGCGCGGCCGTGCTGGAAAATGCCCGCACCCTCACCCGCACCTTCGGAATGGCCGCGCAGGGACTGGACGAAGCGGGCAAAAGCCTGCGCTTCGCTGCGGCAGATGGGGTCAATCAGGTCAATATCGCCGCCGGCGAGCTGGCCCGGGTCAACCTGCAACTGGCGCGCAGCCAGCGGGGGACGAGCGACCAGGTCGCCCTGCTCGACCGGCGCGACAGCCTGCTCTCCAGCCTGTCGAAACAGGTTGATCTGACCACCACGATCGGCGCTGACCAACAGGTCGAAGTGCGGCTCGGCGGTGCGGGCGGGCCGCAACTGGTCAGCGGCGGCAGCGCGACGGCCCTGGCGATGAACACAGCCGCGGATGGCACTCTCTCCTTCACCCTTGGCGCCGTGCCGGTCGCGCTGGCCGGGGGCGCGTTGGCGGGACAAGCGCAGGCGCTGGTCGCGCTGCGCGACAACCGCACCGCGCTGGACGGGATTGCCGACAACCTGATCGCCACGGCCAACGCCGCGCAGGGCAATGGCACCGCGCTCGACGGGATGCCGGGCCAGCCCCTGTTCTCAGGCAGCGGCGCGGGCGGCATCGCCCTCGCCCTGACCTCGGGCAACCAGATCGCCACCGCGCCCGCCGGGGCCGCGGCGGGCAGCCGCGATTCGGCCAACCTCGACGCCTTGCGCGGCGCCCTGGCCAGCGCCGACGTCTCGGGCCAGATCAGCAACCTGATGTTCGCCGCCTCCAGCGCGGTCGCCGGGCGCAAGACCACCAGCGAGGCGCTGGATACCATCGCCGCCTCGGCAAAGCTCGCGTTCGACAGCCTGTCGGGGGTCGATCTCGATCAGGAGGCCGTCAATCTGGTGCGCTACCAGCAGGCCTTCCAGGCCAGCGGCAAGGCGATCCAGGTCGCCTCGACCATTTTCGACACGCTGTTGTCGCTGAAGTGAACCGCATGGAGTTTTTGCGATGACCATGGTCAGCACCAGCGCCTTCTACGATCGTTCCAGCTTGTCGCTGGCGGGCCTGCGTGCCCAAGCCGAGCGGTTGCAGGCCGCCATCGGCACCGGTCAGCGGTTGGGCGCGGGGTCGGACGATCCGGTCGCCGCCGCACGCCTGCGCAGCCTGACGCGCGCCGAGAGCTTCGCCGCGATCGACACCACCGCCGCCAATCGCACCGCTTCGGACCTGACGCTCACCGACAGCGCGCTCACCGCCTTCAGCGACACGGTGATCCGGGTCAAGAAACTGGCGACTCAAGCCGCCAACGGCGTGATCAGTCCCGGCCAGCGCGCCGGAATTGCGACCGAACTGACTCAACTCCACAGCGAGCTGGTCCGCCTCGCCAACACCCGCGACAGTGCCGGCCACGCCCTGTTTGGCGGGGAAGCATCGGGCGCGGCCTATAACCTCGATGCTGCAGGGAATCCCGTCTACGTCGGAACCGCGAGCGCCGGGAGCCTGGCTCTGGGTGACGGACAAACCGTGACGCGCGGTGTCACCGGCCCCGAAGCGCTACACTTCACCGGCCCGACCGGCCCGACCGATCTGTTCGCGGTGGTCAAGGGTCTGGCCGATGCGCTGGGCGGCGCTTCGCCCGATCCGGCGCAGTCGGCGCGCGATGCGCTCGGCGCGCTCGACACCGGGCTGGAAACGATCACCACCGCGCAGACCGTGGTCGGCGCCCGGCTCAACTGGATCGATCTTACCACCACCCGGCGCACCCAGATTTCCGAGCAGAACGCGGGCGAGCAGGCCACGGTGGGGGGGACCGACATCGCCGAAACCGTGACCCGCTTGCAGCAGACCATGACCGTGCTCGAGGCGAGCCAGGCCAGTTTCGCCAAGCTGGCCGGGCTGTCGCTGTTCGATCTGCTGCGCTGATTTTAAAACCGGGGATTCAAGGCAATGTACGCAGGCTTGGGGATCGTCATTCTGCTCGTCATGGTGTTCGGCGGCTTTGCCATCACTGGCGGCGCGCTTGGCCCGGTGATGGAGGCGATCCCGCACGAAATGCTGATCATCCTTGGCGCAGCCGCCGGGGCGCTGGTCACCGGCAACAACCTACACGGGATCAAATCGTTCTTCGGCGGCTTCGGCAAGGTGATCAAGGGGCCCAAGCATTCCAAGCAGGATCACATCGACGCGATCATCCTCAGCACCAAGCTGATGAAGCTGCTGCGCGCCGAAGGCCCGGTGGCGCTGGAAAGTCACGTGACCGAACCGCAGAACTCTGCCCTGTTCGCGGAGTTTCCCCGGCTGCTCGCCAACAAGCCGCTGACCGCGCTGATCTGCGATACGCTGACCCTGATCGTGGTATCCTCCGGCACGCTCGAGGTTCACGCGGTCGAGGAGGTGATGGACAACGCAATGAAGACGCACTTCCGCGAAATGCACGAACCGCAGCACGCGCTGTCCAGCCTGGCTGATGCCCTGCCCGCGCTAGGGATCGTCGCGGCGGTGCTGGGCGTGGTCAAGACCATGGGCTCGATCGACAAGCCCCCGGCGGTGCTGGGTGGGATGATCGGCTCGGCGCTGGTCGGCACCTTCATGGGGGTGCTGCTCGCTTACGGCATTGTCTCGCCGATGGCGGGGCGCCTCAAGCAGGTGATCGAGGCGGACGAGCAGATCTTCCACGCGGTCAAGCAAGTGGTGATCGCCTCGCTTCACGGATGGCCCCAACCCTTGGTGGTAGAAAGCGCCCGGTCCGGGCTGGGGCACGATTTCCGCCCGGGGCTGTCGGAATTGCTCGACGCGTTGCGGGGGCGGTAATGCAAAATCCGCTCGAGGCAAAGGCATAGACCATGCCCGCCGCCAAACCCGCGCGGGGCAAGAACGAGTTGCCGCCGCCGATCATCGTCAAGAAGATCACCGTCGTTGCCGCAGGTCATCACGGCGGGGCGTGGAAGGTCGCCTATGCCGACTTCGTCACCGCGATGATGGCCTTCTTCCTGCTGCTGTGGCTGCTCGGCGCAACGACCGAGAAGCAGCGCAAGGGGATTGCCGATTATTTTACCCCCACCCTGGTCAAGCTGAAGGAACAGAGCGCCGGATCGAACGGAATGCTGGGCGGCAGCTCGATCACCGATGCCGACAACTATCCCAACCGTGCCGGCCAGACCGGGACCAAGGCGATGACCATCCCGCGCGACGCCACTGGCGGACCCAAGGAGGGCGCGGCCCAGGTCAAGCGGATGCAGGCGATGCAATCACGCCTTGCCGCGAAAATCGCCAGCAATGCCAAACTCGCCCGGCTCGCCCGGCAAGTGCGCATGGTCGACACGTCCGAGGGTATTCGTATCGACCTGGTCGACGACGCCGACTTTTCGATGTTCCAGCTCGGCACGACGGTGCTAACCCCCGAAGCGAGCGAGCTGATGGCCGCGATCGGCGCTGTGGTCGCCCCCGAACCTGGCGCCGTCGCGATCCGCGGTCACACGGATGCCCTGCCCTGGAACGGCGGAATGGGCGCGAACAACTGGTCGCTCTCCGCCGGGCGCGCCGAGGCGACCCGCCAGGCGCTGCTGCGTCAGGGACTGGGTGAGGGGCGCTTCCGCAAGATCGAAGGCGTCGCCGACCGCGAACCGCTGATCCGCGAAAACCCGCAGGATCCGCGCAACCGCCGCATCTCGGTCCTGTTGATGCGCTGAGCCTTCCCTGCGACAAGCAGGGCCATGCGCATCGCCTTCCTGCTGTTCCCGCACGTCACCCAGCTGGACCTGACCGGTCCGGCGCAGTTCCTCTCGCGCCTCCCCGATGCGCAGGTCGATCTCGTCTGGGAAAGCATTGACCCGGTGCCGACCGACGCCGGTTTTTCGATCATGCCGACCGCGACCTTCGATCAGGTCCTCTACACCGACCTGCTCTGCGTGCCCGGCGGCATGGGCATTGCCGATGTCATCGACAACGCGGCGGCGCTCACCTGGGTGCGGCGGGTGGGGGCTGAGGCCGAATGGGTGACCAGTGTCTGCACCGGCGCACTCGTGCTCGGCGCCGCCGGGTTGCTGCGCGGCTATCGGGCGACAACCCATTGGGCCTGGCATGACCAGCTCGCCCTGTTCGGCGCCCAGCCGGTCGCGGCGCGGACCGTGTTCGATCGCAACCGCGTGACCGGTGGCGGCGTCACTGCGGGGATAGATTTTGCCCTGGCGTTAATCGCGCGGATCGCGGGCGATGATCATGCCCGCATGGTCCAGCTTGCACTCGAATACGATCCCGCGCCGCCCTTTGCCTCGGGGAGCCCGGAAAAAGCCGGACCCGACCTGATCGCCGCCTATGCCGCGCGCGCGGCGCGGCTGGCGCCCGACAGGATGGAACGGCTGCAAGCCTCGGCTCGGCGGTTGGGATTTTCGACCGAATAGAAGAGGCCCGGCGATCCGAAGATCGCCGGGCCGTGCCTGCAGGGGTCAGGCAGTAAGTCGCGCCGCTTAACGCAGCAGCGAAAGGACGTTCTGCTGGCTCTGGTTCGCCTGGGCGATCATCGCGGTCGAGGCCTGCGACAGGATCTGGGCCTTGGCCATCGCCGTGGTTTCCGACGAATAGTCCGCGTCCTCGATCCGGCTGCGCGCGTCGGACAGGTTGGTGACGTTGTTGGTCAGGTTGTTGACCACCGATTCCAACCGACTCTGCCCCGCGCCCAGCGTGGCGCGTGCGCCCGAAATGGTGTCGATCTCGGTCCCGATCGTACCCAGCAGGGTGTTGGCGGCAGTGGAGGTCGAGACGTCATAGGAGCCGGCTGCGCCCCCGTTGGCGGCCAGCGCGGTCAGGTCGGCCATGGCCAGGTCGACCGTGTCGGCGCTGTTGGCGCCGGTCTGGATCTTGACCGTCGCGGTGCTGCCGTCGAACAGCTTGACCCCGTTGAAGCCGCTGTTCTGGATGACCTGGTCGATCTGCGAAGTCAGCTCGTCGACTTCCTTCTGCATATAGGTGCGGTCGGTGGTGTCCTGATAGGTGCCCGAGGCCGACTGCACCGCCAGTTCGCGCACGCGCTGGAGCATATTGGTGACTTCGTTGAGCGATCCTTCCGCGGTCGAGGCAAGACTGATCCCATCATTGGCGTTGCGGATCGCCTGGCCCATGCCGCGCACCTGCGACGTCATGGAGGCGGCGATGGCAAGACCGGCGGCGTCGTCCTTGGCACTGTTGATTCGCTTGCCGGTCGACAGGCGCTCCATCGCCGTGCCGAGCATCTTGCCCGCCGCGGTCGAGGCATTCGCGGCGCGGATCGCGCCGATGTTGGTGTTGATCACGCTCATGAATAAACTCCCGTAAGGTGTCCCGTTCAAGGAAGCGGGATCGGCCCGCTGCCAGGGCTTAGAGCGACGGGTGCGCGGAAAAGTTAAGAGCGAAGGGAGAAGCCCGGGGTCGGGTGGCAGGTTCGAGCCGACCGGGCTGCGTCGACAAATTCCAACCTGACCGGACGATCGCTTTCGATACTCGATGGCGAGCCGTTGAAGGCCGGAAAGTCGGGGAAGCGGACGTTCCCTCGCAACCTGACCACCTTGATGTTTCGCCTGAAACCTACAGCATAATCCCCATGTCCCAGGGGCAGAATTCTTCCTCACCGTAGCCAAGCGTTTCGCTGGCGGTCTTTTCGCCCGATGCCACCGCAATAATCCGCTCGAAAATCTGCGTTCCAACCTGTTCGACCGTCTCGGCTCCGTCAAGGATCGTCCCGGTGTTGATGTCCATGTCATCGGGCATCCGCCGATAGAGCTGGGTGCTTCCGGCAAGCTTGATCGACGGCACCGGTTTGCAGCCGAAGGCCGAACCGCGATCCGTCGTGAATACCATGATGTTCGCCCCGCCAGCGACCTGCGCGGTCGCCCCAACCGGATCAAACGCAGGCGCGTCCATGAACACCAAGCCTTTGCCCGCCTCAACCGGCTCGGCATAGCCATACACTTCGTTCAAGGGCGTCGTCCCCCCTTTGGCGATCGAACCAAGCGACTTTTCGATGATCGTCGTCAGACCGCCAGCCTTGTTGCCGGGCGAAGGGTTGTTGTTGATGACCATGCCGTTCTTCCCGGCGAAGTCTTCCCACCATTTGATCCGGTCGATCAGCTTGCGGCCGATCTCCTCGTTGACTGCGCGGGCCGTCAGGATGTGTTCCGCGCCGTAGCATTCGGTCGTTTCCGAAAGGATCACCGTGGCACCTTGCCGCACCAAAAGATCCGCAGCATGGCCCAGCGCAGGGTTGCAACTGATCCCGGAAACGCCGGACGAGCCACCGCACTGCATGGCCAGCTTCAGTTCTGCTACCGGAATCGGTTCGCGCTTCGCGGCATTCAGTTCAGGCAACAGGGCTTCGATCCGCCTGATCGTTTTCTCGGCCAGCTTCTGCGTTCCGCCCTCGGCCTGGATTGACCACGAATCGCCAGGGGCACCGCCAAGCACATCGCCCAGATTGGCAATCTCGCACCCCAGGCCAACGACGATGACATGAGCGAAGTTGGGTTGGCGGGCATAACCAGCCAAGGCACGCTTGAGCGTCTCGACGCCTTCCACGGGCGCATCGAGGCCGCAGCCGCTCTTGTGCGTGAGCGCGATAACGCCATCGACGTTTTCATAGGCATCAAGCTTGCCGCGAAAATGATCGGCGACCATCTTCGCGACGGTTGCCGAGCAGTTCACGCTGGAAATGACCGCGACATAGTTGCGGGTCGCAACCTGGCCATCGGGCCTGCGATAGCCCATGAAGACGCGCTGATCGGCATCGAGCGCCACCGGGTGAGCATCGCGACCGAAGGCATAATCCGGTTCGAACGTTACCATCGCCATGTTGTGGGTATGGATATGCCCCCCCACGGCAACATCTTCCGTCATCGTGCCGATGATCTGGTTGTAGCGGTGGACCTCCGCGCCCTTGGCCAGCGCGCGGCTGGCGATTTTGTGGCCATTCGGAATTGGATCGAGTGCGACGACGCCGCTTTCGACCGAAGTGCCTGCGGGAATGTCAGTCAGCGCGATCAGCACATCGTCATTTTGATGAAGCCTGATAGCTTGGCGCGTCATTGTTGTCATTTCCGCCTATCCCATTTCCTGTTCGGGCAATCACAGGCCCAGTGCAGAAAAATATGCCACTCTCGTCTAGCAGGTTACGCGGCCGCCAATTGATCGAGGGTGTTTTGCGGATCACAACAAGTCAAACAGGTTGGTGAGTGTTGGCCCCAGACCGCTGATCGACGGACGCTCGTCATAGCGCACAAGATTTGTTCACGCGCACCGGCGCCTACGCATTCACCCCTGCCCTTAAATTACCGATGCCTTTGACGTTCCGCGCGCAAACAGCCCTTCGAGACGTGGTTAATCGGGGGGTTTCCAGAATGCCGGGACTGGCTTTCAGCGACAACGCGGCGCGGCTTCATGCGCCGCTGGTCCAGCGTGCGGCGGCGATCGTCGGCGCGGCGAGTTGCGCCGCGACGCCGCTGGCGCGCGTGGCCGGCGATCCGGCGCCGATCGGCCCCGGTCCCTGCGTGACGCTGGAACGCGCGGCGCGCCCCACTCTGGTTCGCGACGGGGCGCGCGGGCGCTTTACCCTGACCTATGCCGATCCGGCCAGCGACACGACGCTCGCCGCGCTGGTCGCCGCATTGGCCGCGCCGGGGATGCCCATCGCTACCAACCCGGAAAGTCTTTCGATCCTCGCGCTGGCCGAACGTCTGGCGGCGAGTGAGATCCCGGTACTGATCAACGGCCCGACCGGCACCGGCAAGGAAGTGCTGAGCCGCTTCATCCACGCCCGCAGCCCGCGCGCTGCCAAGCCTTTCGTCGCGGTCAACTGCGCCGCCATGCCCGATGCGATGCTGGAGGCGCTGCTGTTCGGGCACAGGAAGGGCGCCTTCACCGGCGCGACCGAGGCGAGCGAAGGCTTCTTCCGCGCGGCGGACGGCGGCACGCTGCTGCTGGACGAAATTGCAGAGATGCCGTTATCGCTTCAGGCCAAGCTGCTGCGCGCCCTGCAGGAAGGCGAGGTGGTGCCGATCGGTTCGACTCAACCGATCAAGGTCGACGTGCGGGTGATCGCCTGCGCCAACCGCGACCTGCCGACCGAGGTGGCCGAGGGCCGCTTCCGCGCCGACCTGTTCTATCGCCTCAACGTCTTCCCCCTTGCTCTGCGCCCCTTGCGCGAACGCGCGGAGGACGTGGCCCCGCTGGCCTTCGCGCTGATCCTGCGCCACGCTGCGCCGGGCAAGGCGCTGCCGTGGCTATCCGACGCGGCGCTGGCCATGCTGCGCCTGCACGGCTGGCCGGGCAATGTCCGCGAACTGGAAAACGTCATCCGCCGCGCCCTGCTGCTTGCCGATGACAGCGCGGAAATCCTCCCCGCCCACATCATCTTCGATCAGCCGGCGCGGCTGGTTTCGGCCGAGAGCGCCCCGATTCCCGGCCAGGCGCCGGCCAAGCTGTCCAACATCGTGCAGATTTCCGAAGCCCGTGCAATCATGCGAACGCTTGATGCCTGTGGCGGCAGCCGCGTGGCCGCAGCGCGCCAGCTCGGCATATCCGAGCGCACCTTGCGCTATCGCCTCGCCGCCTTCCGCGAAGCCGGGCTCGCTGTAGCCGGAGCCGCGCGATGAGCGGCATAGGCGGCGTGGGTCCCGGTGGCGGTATCCAGCAGATCATGGCCCTGCGCCAACAGATCCTCGAACGGTCGCAGCTGCTCCAGCAGCTTCACGCCCCGGCGTCGGGCACGGCAGGCCCGGCCGTGCCCGACGCCACCCCGGGCGGTGGCTTTGCCGGTGCGCTCAAGGATGCA
>JAFEEP010000161.1 GCA_018241045.1 Pseudomonadota bacterium
CGAAAACACAGACCCGAACCAGTAGCAGGACAATGCGACCATCGCTTCGCAGTCCTCCGTTGCCATGCCCGTCCACTTCGCCATGCTCCAGCTGTTCGATTCCGCCGAGGGCAGTCTCGCCGAGATCGAGCTGTCGCACCCGGACATGCCGAACGGCGAACGCCGCTGGCTCTGGATCGAGCCCAACTGGGTGACGCTGTTGCTCCCCATGATTGAAGGCACGGCCACGATGCGCGTGTTCGACGGTGCAGTCCTGACGCTCAACGGACTGCGAGGCGAGCTGCGCTGGCACAACGGAGGGCAAAACGCTCTATTGTCTGCCCCCGATGCCTCGCTGCGCCCCGAGTTCCGACGGCTGGTTCATCAGCACCTGAACTGAAAACCACTTCAGGTTCGGAGGCCAAAGACGTTCGCTCTCACTCGCCCCTTTGGTTATCCCGCCGCCCCCTGATCATCTGGGCCAGTGCCCTGAAAAACGGTTGCGCCGCACACATCGCAACGTTCTCACGGTTGTCCCAGGCACTTTGGATCCCGATCAGCCGATAGTCATAGGCGGAACCCTGTGGCGGCAGCCGTGTACCGAAGACAGGACCCCCGCTCATTCCGCCAATATCGAACTGTCGTTCCCATTCCGCGACGGACTCGAAATCGACCCTCGCGAATAGACGTGAATGCTTTGTCGGCAACAAGTCGCCAGGGCGTTCAGGCAGGTGCATCACGCGCACCGTGACATGGCTTTTCAGGGAAGGCCGGTCATGACTCAGGGTTGCGAACTGGGTTGGCAGGCCGACCAGCGTCCAGAACGAAAACTCCTCCAGATCCTCCGAGTCCCACTGCTCCTTCCGGACCGGAACGATGCCGCTCTTTTCGAGCGCGATCGACGCCATCGGATCCAAGAGGTACGCCCCGTAGTCCAGTCCATCCTCATGGAAGAAGAGGATGTCCTTATCGAGGTTCACGTCCACCGGGTATGCAGGGAACCCGTGGTCAGAGACCATCGAATCATCGATGGCCCAATCCGACAGGATCGAACCCAGCGCGACGGCTTGTCTCAGTTCTTCAAAGACATGCCCGGCCGTGATGGCGAGCAGGACGCCCTCAACATCGACCACGAAAGCGCTGAAGTTGTAGCGCTTCGGCTTTCCGCCATTGGACTCCCTGGCATGCTCACCGGAGTCCACGCAGGTCAGGTTGATGTAGTGCCGATGAAGGTTGTTCAAGTCTTAGTGATTCAGAATCAGTTCGTCCGCCACTGCTATCTCCTCTCAACGCCACCGCACTCAGCCACGATTCACGTTGCCAGGCCCCAGGTACTCCAGGGAGAATTTGCCGAGATCGTTGGTAGAGGTCGCGACGATCAAACCCATGGAACTGGGCGTCCAGCCGAGCGTCCCGACCTCCCGGAAGTCGGCCGTGAACACGCTTCGCTCCTTCCCCGGCCCGCCGCCAAGGCGCAATGGCGTGCCGGGTGGCATCGGGACGCCTTGCCACGTGATGGGACTCGTGTATTCGGTTGCGGCCCACGCTTGCACAGCCTGCGCGCCACCGGGGCCGTGGAAATCGAGCCACAGCGCGTGCGATTCCGGCGTTGGCCAGTTTGGCGCTGCGGACAATGCCTGCACTTCCTCCGAAGCAAGCCAAGCCATCAGGCCGCGCATCGAATCGAAGTTCGCCCCAGTGGAAGTGACGGCCTGGATGGCTGCCAGCCGCGATCCGAAGCCCGCCTGAATCAGGATTGCGGCAGCGACCACCAGCGTTCCCGTTTCCAGCGCTGCAACTGCATGCGCCCGCGGGTAGTCGGACAGCTTGACCTCATCCGAGAACAGATCTTCATGCGCCTCGGCACGCACCCGGACGGCCTCCATCGCCCAAGGCAGGTTGTAGACGAAGGCTTGCTCAATGAACTGGACGGACTGGTCGTTGTCCCCAGACGGGGCCCCGGACACCGGTTCCCCGAGAAGCCAGCGTCTAAGCAAGGGCTTCCAGCCGTCGATCAATCTCTCCGGGCGGAACGGCGAGATGCCAAACGCGATCTCGGCGAAGGCCGTGATCGCCGCGACCGCCTCTTCCTGATCGCCGACGCCGATGTTAACGTTGGCCGCCAGCAGGAGGCGCTCCAACTCAGGCGCCCGTTCGTCCAGCGCCTTTCCGGCGGCCAGACCCACGCCGGCCAGGAAGTACCCCCGCCGCTGTGTGGGCGTGCTGTTGCGCCAGATGTACTTGGCGCGGGCGCGCAGCCCTGCCGGCAACAGTTTCTGAACATCTTCGTTGTAGCGCGCAAGGCGCCGCTGGAACAGCGAAGCCACCAAGATCTCATCAAGCTTGGCCTCGACTTCGGCGTCCAGCACGTAGGAATCGCCGAGCAAGCTGAAGATCGCGGTGTCCAGGCTTGCCAGATGCTGGTCCCATCGCTGCCTTGCGTCGCCGGCCTCTTCGGTCGACTCGGAGGCGAGCACCGGGAACTCCCACGCGGCCTGCCCCGCGACGTACTCGACCAGTTGGCCGGCGTCGCTGGACCCCAACCTTTTGCTCATCCGGCTGAGCAACGCTGCGACCAGCCGGAGCAGCCCGCTCTCCATCTCCCGACCCGCCTGGTTCGCGACCAGTTCCTGCCAGTCCTTACGCCGTTGCCGCATGTTATCGAACATCGGATAAAGCACCAAGCCTTCGACATCGATGTAAGCACGCCCAGCCCGGCCGACGACATTGCGGAATTCCGAGGCAGCGAGGAGATCACGGCCGCGCCTCACCCCACGAAAGACCAGCGAGGTCGCGGCGAGGTTGAGTCCCTGGGCCAAGGTCGGCGATGACACCGTGACGCGAAGCACGCCCTCCCGCAACAACCGTTCGACTTCCTTGCGGTAAGGCGTGGGCAGCGCACCGTGGTGGACCGCCACGCCCAATTTCAGGCACGCAAGGATGTCGTGATCGGGCCCGAACCATTCCGTGCCGACGGCCAGTGCCGTGGCCAGCGCGGAGACCGGTTGTGCGAGCATCGAGTCGATGTGGCCACGCTTGTGCATCTCGATGATGGTCGCGGCCAGAGGAAGCACCGAACGGCGCATCGGACAGAAGACGAGGACGGTTTGACCCTCTTCCACCAGACGCCACGCGGTTGCGATGCACAATTCCCCCTGGTCGGCCGGGAACAACTTTCTGGCGCGTCCGCGGGTCGGTCTCTTCGGAACCACGAACTTCGGGATGAAGGGCTTTTCGTCCCCCACGCTCACGTTGAGCTGAGCATGCTGGCCTTTCCATTCGACCTCGCCGAAGCGCAGCCGGGTCGGACGCCAGTCGTCCTTGATCAACCCGTCGGGCTGGTCGCGCGTCAACCAGGCGGCGAAGTCCTCCAATTGGTGTCCATCCGGCAAGATCGCCGAGAGGCACACGATGCGCCGCCCGGCTGCGTCCGAACGCCGTAGCAAGCGCTGAATCTGAGCCTCGTAGCGCACCTCGCGCTCGCCCAGGCCGATCATGTGGCCCTCATCGAGCACCACCAGGCCGACGTCGTCCAACAGCGTCGGATCGCTGCGTAGCGCGAAGTCGAGCTTCTCGGGCGTGGCCACGACGATGTCGGTCGAGCGCAAGGCGTCGACGTCCGCGCCGCTGGCGCCGATGCTGCCGTACAGGCTCGATACGGACTTTCCCAACGGGGCAAAGGTGCGCCGCAGGCCGACCTCGGTCTGTGCAGACAAGGCCCGGAGCGGTGTGACGAAGACGATGCGCTTGCCCCGCGCCAGGCAGGCCAGGATGCACAGCTCCGCGATGCGCGTCTTACCCGCGCTGGTGGGCAGCGACAGCACGAGGTTCGTGCCGGCGTCGAGCACACGCCGCGCCGCCTGGAGTTGTGACGGCCAGAGCTCGACCTCGGACTTGCTCCTGCGGTAGAGCGAGGCGATGAAGAGCTTGCGCAGCCGGGCCCAGTCGCCAATCTCTGCGCCGGGCGGCCCGGAAAGCGGCAGGATCTTGTGGAAGCTGGTCTCCCAGAGGCCCCCCAGCAGATGGATCGCCAGGCGGTGACACCACCAGGCGGGCACGAGCTCGAGCTCGCCGGCGGCCTCGAGGCCGCGCTGCAGGCGCTCGCGCGCGAGCGACAACAAGGCTTCGTCGCCGCGTTCCAGGGCCAGCATCGCGACCGCCAGCGCGGCCATGAAGTTGTCCTTTAGAGCGACAAGCACGGCGCCAATCCGCTCGTCGGTCGCCCCCGCGCCGTCCGTGTCGTCGCCATCGGCCAATGTGTCGGGCCGGTCCAGCGCGGCAACGACCGCACCCTCGCTCCCTTGGCCCGAGGCGAACCATGCGCCGACGTCCCCGGCCAGGCCGTCGAGATCGCGGAGCATCAGCTTCGCCAGCCCCTTTTCCATCGCCGAGAAATTTGCCTCGGCCAGCCCCTGGTGCAGCAGCGAGTAGGCCCTCGCCGAGAAACGACCCAGGTGATAGGCCGCAGCCGCGACGAGGCGGTGGAAGTCGCGCTCCGCGCTGGCTTCGCCCCGCGCAACTACGGCTTCGAGCGCTTCGGCGGCCACCTCGAAGCTCTTGCGGGCTGTCTCGGCGTCGCCGCCCATATCGACATACCGCAGGCCGTGCTGCAACAGCGAGTACCCGTAGGACAGCAAGTCGTCCGACAGCTCACTACCGAAGTTGGGCGCTTCCTCCGGTAGAGCACCGTCGCGCCAGATCATCGCGCGCGCCTGGCCGCGGGCAAGCAGCCTGGCCCTGAATCCGGGCACCACGGCAGCGTCGATGTTGGCTTTCAGTTCCTCGAGCGTCGCGGCCATTACTTGCCCACCTTGCCGATTGCCGCGAAGACCGCCTTGATGAAGTCCTGGTGCCTATCGACACGAAGACCGACGTAGTGCTGCGGCACGGGGCCGGCATAGGACTGCAGGTTGGTTTTCAGAAGCTTCAGCGGGTCGTTGCCCGAGAATGTGAACAGCATGTGCGAGACCTGGGAGACGCGGATGCCATCCTTGAGCTGAGCCTTGTCCAGCGCATCGCCGAGAAACGTGTCGCCGGCTTGGTTCAAGCGGTCAGCGACGAACGCGAGCGCATGCGGCGACGGGAGCCCGCTGTTGGCGCAGAGCGCCGCCCTGGCCTCGTCGATGACGGCCGTGCGCATTCCTGCCCGGCTCTTGACCTCCGCCTTGAGGATCTTCAGGCTGCCGCTTTTCGAGTCGAAGTTGAAGGCCAGCACGTCTTCACCGCGCATCGACATGTTGCGATGGTCCTTCCAGCGCAAACGCTTGATGCCGAGATTGAAGGGAGTGGCCTCGTAAACATAGGCGTTGCACAGGATCTCGCCCAGATCGCCGGAGCGGATGGATGCCTGCGTCGGAAGCTTCTGCTCGACATGGGCGGCAGCGGCCGGCTTGCCCAGCTTTCTCAGCAGATCCGCGACGCGTTTCGGATCCGTGTAGTAGCCTGGGACGGCTTTCGCGATCGCGCCAATCGCATGTGCCTGCCCTCCGGTAGCAATACCCAGCCCGCGCAACTTGTGCGTCTGAACGGACTCCTCGGTTGCCACGCACCACTTCGCGAACTCCATCATCTCCTCCCATTGTTCTTGGTGATCAGCCGATCTGGGAACGCCCCTCGCCCGCAAGTTTCTCGGGTTTGAACTACGGCGTCCCCTTGCCCGGCACGATGTCGACGCCAATCCGATCGGCCAGATTCAGCAACTGCGCATAGGTCTGTTCTTCCTTCAGCAAACTGCGCGAATCGCCGACCTGATGCAGCGCGCCTTTCGGAATTCGGTCGCCAAACAGCATCACCGCGCGAGCCGAATCGTCCTGCCGGGAGATCCAGGACAGCCCCTGGATTTCTGGGTGCTGAGCGTGGAGGGCCTCGGCCCAGCGGCGCGTCGCCGGATACTGATCCTTCTCGGTATCGATGAGTTGCTTGCATTGCGCACCCAGCTTGCGCAACGCAACGCTGCTGAGGTCGGCGAGCTTCAGTTCGCGCTTGACCTTGACTTCGGAGTGCAATTGCCCCTCCAGCTCGCGCC
>JAFEEP010000162.1 GCA_018241045.1 Pseudomonadota bacterium
ATTCGGTCGAGGATCTGCTCGAGGCGCTGTTCGAGATTTCGCGGCTCGACGCAGGCGCGATCCAGCCCGAGCTGGCAGCGATCGACCTTGATCAGGTGGTCGCCGCGCTCCGGATCGAGTTTGCCCCGTTGGCGCGCAACCAAGGGCTGACGCTGGAGATTCCCGAAACCGGCCTGTGGGTGGAAAGTGACGTCCGCCTGCTGCGCCGGGTGCTGCAGAACTTCCTCTCCAATGCCATTCGCTATACCGCCGACGGCTCTGTGACGATCCGTGCGGAGCCTGACGGCGACATGGTCCGGCTGGCGGTGCGCGATACCGGGCCGGGGATCGCCCGATCGGACCGCGAGCTGATCTTCGAGGAGTTCCGTCGCCTCGGCGCGATCCGGGGGATCCCCGGCAAGGGGTTGGGGCTGGCGATCGTCAAGCGCGCCTGCGCCATGCTCGGCCACGAGTTCGGGCTCGAATCCGAACTGGGCGAAGGGTCGACCTTCTTCATCCGCGTGCCCCGTGCCCAACCGCAGGCGCGCAGCGCACGCATCGCCCAGCAGCGTACCCGGTCAGGCCCCGATGCCGCCGGGCCGATCCTGATCATCGACAACGACCAGGCGATCCTCGAAGGGATGGAGGCGCTGCTGCGCAATTGGGGCTATCAGGTGACCATTGCCGCGGGCGCCGACGATCCGCTGGCCCAGGCGGCGGTCGATCGCGGAGTCGACCTGATCATCGCCGACTATCACCTTGAGGACGACGCGCGCGGTGATGCGACAATCGCCACGCTGCGCCGCCGCGCCCGGCGCGACATTCCCGCGATCGTGGTCACCGCCGACCGCAGCGAGGAAGTGAAGGGCCTGATCGCCGAGGCGGGCTTCCCGCTGCTCAACAAGCCGGTCAAGCCCGCCCAGCTTCGCGCGCTGCTGCGCACGATCATCGCTGATCGCGGGGCGTGACCGCAATCAGCCGGTGAAGCCGACCCGGTTGGCGTTGATCACTGCCTGGGTACGGCTGAACACGTTGAGCTTCTGCAGGATCGCCGAGACGTGGGCCTTGACCGTGGTCATCGAAACGTCGAGCTCATAGGCAATCTGTTTGTTGAGCCGTCCGGCGACGAGGTGGCCCAGCACCACCTTCTGCTGCGGGGTCAGCGTCTCGATCCGGGCGAGGATCTGGCTTTCCTGGCGCGAGGCCTCGTCATCCTGGTCAAGGATTTCGGGAATGTAGATTTCGCCCGCCATGACGTAGTGCAACGCCTCGACGATGGCGTCGCGCTTCAGGGATTTGGGGAGGAAGCCGGCTGCGCCCGCGGCAAGTGCCTCGCGCACGGTGCTGCGATCAAGCGCGCCCGATACCATGACGACCGGCGTGGCCGGATAGGTCTCGCGCAGGGTCTGCAGTGCAGACAGGCGGGTCACGTCAGGGATGTTCAGGTCGAGCAGGACAAGGTCGACCTCGGGATTGGCGGCCAGCACCTCGAGCGCTTCGGCGAAGTCGCCCGCTTCCAGGATTTCGCTGCCGGGGAAGCTGACCGACAGCACGCTGCGCAACCCGTCGCGCACCAGCGAATGGTCATCGACGATCAGCACCCGTTCCATCGGCGGCGCCTTGGCGGAAAAGACTGGAACGGAGGGCATAGCATTCATCGGGCTGTCCGGCCAAGAGAGGTGCGGCGGTTTGGCCGCCGCACCCCGGTTGCACAAGGGGCTCAGTGCTTGGGAAGCTTGAAGACCCACAGCGATCCGCCCTGGCTGATGTCCTTGAAGGTCTTGGCAACTTCGCCGCCCCACAGCGGCACAGCGCCGCCCCAGCCGGACATGACCGCGACATATTGCTCGCCGTCCTGTTCCCAGGTGACCGGCGATCCGACTACGCCCGAACCGGTGTTGAACTTCCACAGCTCCTGCCCGGTCTTGGCGTCGAAGGCCTTGAGGTAGCCTTCAGGGGTGCCGGTGAACACCAGGTTGCCCGCGGTGGTCAGCACGCCGCCCCACAGCGGGGCCTTGTTCTTGTATTCCCAGACGATCTTGCCGGTCCGGGGATCCATCGCCCGCAGCGCGCCGATGTGATCCTCGGCGATCGGCTTGATCGTGAAGCCCGCGCCCAGGTAGGCCGCGCCCTTCTTGTAGGCGATCGGTTCGTTCCAGATGTCCATGCCCCAGTCGTTGGACGGGATGTAGAACAGCCCGGTGTCCTTCGAATAGGCCATCGGCATCCAGTTCTTTCCGCCCAGGAAGCTGGGGCTGGCGAAGACCGAATTGCCCTTGCCGTCCGCGCTCGGCGGGCCGGGCCGGTTGGCATCGACATAGTTGGGGCGGCCGGTCTTGGGATTGAAGCCGTTGGCCCAGGTGGTCTGCATCACGAACTTGTTGGCCGAGATGAACTTGCCGTTGGTGCGGTCGAGCACGAAGAAGTAGCCGTTGCGATCAGCCTTGGCGCCCAGCTTCTTGCCATCCATGTCGAAGGGAATGAACTCGTTCACCCCGTCGAAGTCCCAGCCGTCGTGCGGCGTGGTCTGGAAGCTCCACTTGATCACGCCGGTATCGGCGTCGATCGCCAGGGTCGAGCTTGAATAGAGGTTGTCGCCGGGGCGCAGGTGGCTGTTCCACGGGCCGGGGTTGCCGGTGCCGAAATAGACCAGGTTGGTGCCCGGATCGTAAGTGCCGCCCAGCCAGGTCGCCGCACCTCCGGTCTTCCACAGGTCGCCCGGCCAGGTGGCGTTGGTCTTGCCAGAAATGCCGTTGGGCTGGCCGTGCAGCGTGCCCATGTGACCTTCGACGGTGGGACGGGTCCAGACCAGCTCGCCGGTATCGACGTTGCGCGCCTGGACTTCGCCGACCACGCCGAATTCGCCGCCCGAGTTGCCGGTGATCACCATGTCCTTGACGATCAATGGCGCGGCCGTGGCCGAATAGCCCGCCTGGTAATCGGCGATCGCCTTGTTCCAGATTACCTTGCCGGTGTTGCGGTTGAGCGCGACGAGGTGTGCGTCGAGCGTGGCGAAGATGATCTTGTCGCCATGGATCGCCGCACCGCGGTTGACCACGTCGCAGCAGGGCATGATCCCGTCGGGCAGGCGGGCGTCGAACTCCCACTTTTTCTCGCCGGTGTGCGAATCGAAGGCGAAGACGCGCGAATAGGAACCGGTGACATAGATCGTGCCGTCATAGACCAGCGGCTGCGATTCCTGACCGCGCTGCTTTTCCCCGCCGAGCGAGGCGGAATAGGCCGGGATCAGATCCTTGACCGTGCTGGCGTTGATCTGGGCGAGCGGGCTGAAGCGCTGGGCCTGCGGGCCCATGCCGTAGGTCAGCACGTCGCCGGTCGAGGCCGCGTCGTTGGCGAGATCGGCACTGGTCGGGCCGCCCGCCAGGGCCGGCGCCGAAAGCGCCAGGGCCAGCGTGGCAAATCCCGCCAGACTGCGTGATACTTTCATCTTCATCCATCCCTCCTGTCAGTGCGGTGCCGCATGCCTCGACTCAAGGCTGCTCGCGCTTTCGGAAAATCGTTCCGCAGGTCGAACCTATCCTTGCCTCCCCGTGCAGCAATTGGACCTTCGGCCAAGCTCCAGCCGCAGCGCCGCGGGTCAACCCGCGAGCGCGGGTTTCCAGGTGACTCCGTACTGACCAAAGATCGCGGCCATGCGCCCGTCGGCGGCCATCGCTGCGATCAGCGTCTCGATCGCATCGCCCAGGGTGCGACTGTTTTCCTTGACCGCCAGGGCAATGTCCCAGCCCGGCGACATGATCGCCTGGAGCGGGCCCTTGCGGCGCTTGATGCCAGGGTTCTTCAGGTCGAACAGCGCCGCCTCGATCTGGGCCTGGGTGGCGACGGCGACGTCGGCCTTGTTGGCACCGACCGCGGCGATGGTCTCGTAGCCGGTGGGGAAATGGATCACATCGGAGCGCAGCACCCCGCCGAACCCGCCGAGCAGGTAGAGGTCGGGGATGCTGGCCAACTCGGCGGCGATGCGGCGGCCCTTGAACTGGGGTGGCGGCACCTCGCAATCGCTCTGTTCGTTGCCGCAGACCGCGCCGAAGCCCTCGCGGTAGTAGGGGGCGACAATTGCCACCTGGTCGTTGTCGAGCTGCAGCTTGCGGTCGAAAGGCACGTGCATCATCACGTCGCAGGGCTGGAAGCCGAGCAGCCCGCCGCGCCACACGACATTGCGCAGGTCATCGCCCAGGTCCTCGCCGGCGAGAAATTCGACCACGTCGGCGCGCACCCCAAGCGCGGCGGCGAGCGCCCTGGCGAGATCGACATCGATCCCGCGCAAGGTGCCGCCATCGTTCCACGACCACGGCCGGTTGTCCTTGTAGACCGCGGCACGCAGCACGCCGAGTTCCTTGACCTTGGCCAGCGGCGTCGCGCCAAGCGGAGACGGCAGGGCGAGCCCGGCGACGATCGAGGCAAGCCCCCCCAGCAGGCTGCGGCGCGCGATCATTTCAGTCGTCGAGGTGCTTGGTTTCGAGCCAGGTGCGGATCGCCCACCCGGTCTTCTGACCCAGCACTTCGCCGAGCGGCGGCATGTAGACCTTGCCGTCGTGGCTCGAGCCGTGGTGGTAGCGCTGGACGAACCATTCGTCGCCGGTATCGCCCACCTCAAGATAGCGCAGGTCCGGTGCGATCCCGCCCGATTGGGCCTGCAACCCGTGGCAGCGCGCGCAGTTCTGGCCATAGGCGGATTCGCCGATCTCTGCCGCCTTGGCGTTGCCGCGATAGGGGTTGTGCTGCAGCCAGGTATCGTTGTCGGGCTTGATGTCGGGCAGGGCGGTGGTGTCGACCGGCTGCGGCGTGACGTTGCCATGAGCGAGAAGCTGGGTTCCGGCGCTCATCGCGAACAGCGCGCCCGATAGTCCGAGTACAAGGCGGCTGGTGGTAATCTTCATCGTCATCGCATCCTCCGTCCGTCGGCCGGAGCGGCTTGTGCCGAGCCTGGCTGATCGGTTCTTGCCTGTGCGATTCCCCTACTGTCATTCACGGCGGCGCCCCATTGTACTATCGTCCAGTATGTTTTGAGGGCGCC
>JAFEEP010000163.1 GCA_018241045.1 Pseudomonadota bacterium
AGATGGACAAACCCAGCAGAGTTGGCTATGGGCTGTCGGCGCCGATCCAAATCTGAGCCACCGTGCCGACCGAATATTGAGCCAGGGGTGGGGGCCGGCCTTCAGAGGGCCGGCGGTGGATAAGTGTAGGTCTGTCCTGGCTCTTTGACCTCCTCGATGTTGAGTTGAGCGCGCGGGGGAAGCCGCGCAGGGCGTAGCCCGTAGCGGATTTCCCCGCGCGGCGCCGCTTCAGAAGTCGTCCTGCGGCAGCTCGGACTTGCTGCCCTTGCGGGCCTGCTCGCGCGCCTTGATGCGCTTCTTGGCCTCTGCCGTACTGCGGCTGAAGCGGATCGACTCGTTGCCCGTCTCCACGATGTGGCAGTGGTGCGTGAGCCGGTCCAGCAACGCGGTGGTCATCTTCGCGTCGCCGAACACGCTGGACCACTCCGCGAAGTCCAGGTTGGTCGTGATCATCACGCTGGTGTGTTCATACAGGCGACTGAGCAGGTGGAACAGCAACGCCCCGCCGGCCTGGCTGAACGGCAGGTAGCCCAACTCGTCCAGGATGACGAGGTCCATGCGCAGCAAGCTCAATGCAATGCGCCCGGCCTTGCCTTGCGCCTTCTCCTGCTCCAGTGCATTGACCAGGTCGACCGTCGAGAAGAACCGCACGCGCTTGCCATGCCGGGTGATGCCCGATACGCCGATGGCCGTGGCCAGATGCGTCTTGCCCGTGCCCGGCCCACCCACCAACACGACGTTGTGTGCGTCGTCTGTGAAGTTGGTTGCGGCCAGTGTGCTCACAAGCTTGCGATCTACCGGCGAGACCTCGAAGTCGAAGCCGGCGATGTCGCGATGCACCGGGAACTTCGCGGCGTGCATCTGGTGGCTGACCGAGCGCATGGCGCGATCCGTGCCCTCGGCCTGCAGCAAGTGCTCGATCAACCAGCGCGAGGAGTCCACCCCTGCGTTCGTTCCTTGCTCCACCAGGTCGGCCCAGGCGCCGGCCATGCCATGCAGACGCAACGCCTTGAGTTCAACCGTCACGTCACGCGTCATGGCCGGCCTCCTCGGTGGCGTTGTCGGCACGCAGGCTGTCGTAGCGCGCCGTGTTGGCCAGCGGCGGTGTGCTCACCTTCAGCTGCGTCGCAGCCGTCTGCGGCATCGGCACCGCATTCAGGCGCCCCAGCACGTTGACCACGTGCTCCACGCTCACCTTGCCGGGCGGCCCGGTCTCCAGCGCCAGTTCCACCGCCACCAGCACCGCGTCCAGCCCGGCGCTCAGCACGATGGCCAGCACCTGCGCCATCACGCGGTCGCCGCCCGGGTTGCGCAGCAGCCCACGGCGCAGCCTCTGCAGCGGCTCGGGCATGTCGGCGAACGGCGCGCCATTCCTCAGCGCGCCGGGCTTCCTCTGCAGCAGCGGGATGTAGTGCTGCCAGTCATACCGCGTCTCGCCGGCGTTGCTCAGGCGGTCGTGGCGCGCGACGATGTGGTCGTTGGCCACCACGACGACGCTGCCCGGGTACAGCCTGGTGCTGACCATTTGCCCGAACAGCTCGCACGGCACCGAGTAGCGGTTGCGCGCCACCGATACCAGGCAGGTGCTGGACACGCGCGCGGGCTTCTCGACGTAGCCATCGAACGGCGCCGGCATGGGCATCAGATGCGCCCGCTCGTGTTCGAGCATCTCGGCCACGCTGAACTGCTCGTGCTCGGGGTGGCGCACCTCGTCCCACAACGCCCGGCACCGCTGGCCCAGCCAGGCGTTGAGTTCGCTGAAGCTGCCGAAGCGCTGCTTGGCCGCGTCGATCCAGATGCGCCGGCGGCTGTCCTGCACGTTCTTCTCGACGACGCCCTTCTCCCAGCCGCTGGCGACGTTGCAGAAGTCCGGGTCGTACAGGTAGTGCGCACACATGGTCGCGAAGCGCTCATTGACGATCCGGCCCTTACCCTTCTTGACCTTGTCCACCGCGGTCTTCATGTTGTCGTAGATGCCGCGCCGGGCCACGCCGCCCAGGGCTGCAAAGCTGCGGGTATGGGCATCGAACAACATCTCATGGCCTTGGCTCGGATAGGCCACCAGCCAGAAGGCCCGCGAAGCGCATAGCTTCATGTGCGAGACCTGCATGCGGTAGTAGATTCCGCCCACCACCAGCCCTTCCTCGCTCCAGTCGAACTGGAAGGCTTCGCCGAGCTCGAAGGCCAGCGGCACGAAGGCGTTGGCGCTCGCAGATTGACCTTCGCCCTGGCGCCACGCCCGGATGAAGTCGGTCACCCGCGTGTAGCCACCGTCGTAGCCAGCGCCCCTGATCTCGGCGTACAGCGCCTTGGCCGTGCGACGCTCGCGCTTGGGCCGCCGGGCGTCGGCCTTCAACGCCTGCCTGAGCGCCTCGTGGAACGCAGTGAGCTTGTTCGGCTGCTCCCCGCGCCGGTACTTCGGCGGGCCATCCACCTCGCCGTGCAGCCACTTCGCAACCGTGTTGCGCGACAGCCCCGTCATGCGCGAGATCTCGCGCTCCGATTTGTTCTTCCGGGCATGCAAACGCCGGATCCTGCCAATCATGTCCATGGTGATCACTCCTCGTCCTCTGCTGCACAAAAAAACAGCAGAGTAGGTTGAACACCTGGCTCAATTTTGGGTCGGCACAACCCTCATAAGTGGCTCAGTTTTCGGTCGGCGCCAACATTCAAGCTTCTTCTGAAAGTAGCGAAGCTGATTGACATATCGGGAGCCTTCACCTGCGTCGAGTTTGCTGACCAGCCGACCGAATAGTCGTGCGAACCGCCAGCTTTCGACGGCCATATCGATCAGTGAGCGCTCGAGTTGTTCGCGCTCAGTGCTTTGCTCTTTTGTCATTTGC
>JAFEEP010000164.1 GCA_018241045.1 Pseudomonadota bacterium
CCCCAAATCGCCGCAGGAACGGTCAGCGACAATCCTCGATCACCCGACTCAATTCGGGCCAACTCGGCAAGTAAAGCGGCGCCTGGCCGGCGCTTTCCAGCGCGAAACGGCCACGTGAAAAGGCCATGGCGTCCAGCAGCGGATCGCGCACGCGCAGCGGCACGGCAATCCATCCGGCCGGGCTGCGCGCCGGATCGCTGATCAGGGCGCTGCTGCCGGTCGAGGTGGTGACCTGGACCGGCGTTGCGCCGCTCGCCGCCGACTGGCGGGCGAGCAAAACCACCCCCGCGCCTTTGTCGCAGGTCAGTGAGGCGAGCGGCGGTGCGTTGGGCACGGCGAAGGTTGCGGTCGAGCGGCCGCCGTTATTGCTCCACGACCAGGTTCCGGGGGTTTGCGGTGCGTCGCGCCAGTCGGCCGATGCCGCGGGCAGGGGGGGCGGAGACGGTGCGGGCGGAGGCGGTGCGGGTGCAGGCAACGGGGCGGGCGGTGGCGCCTTGGGCGCGACGCAACCGCCCAGCGCGGCTATGGCGCCCAGCACGATCAAGGCGCGGCGGTTTGAACGAATTGCCTTCACCAGGCTTCTATGGAAGGAGCGGCGACGATGAGCAAGGCACCGAAAACTCGCGTCGACCAGTTGCTTGTCGAGCGCGGCCTGGCGGAAAGCCGCACCCGCGCCCAGGCGTTGGTGCTGGCGGGCACGGTGTTCTCGGGTGAAACGAAGATCGTCAAACCGGGCCAGCAGATCGCTGTCGATGCAGCGATCGAGGTGCGCGGGCGCGACCATCCGTGGGTTTCGCGCGGCGGGATCAAGCTGGCCCATGCGATAGAGGCGTTCCGGCTCGACCCGGGGGGCGTCACCGCGATGGACATCGGCAGTTCGACCGGGGGCTTTACCGACGTTTTGCTGAGCAAGGGCGCGGCGCGAGTCTTTGCGGTCGATTCGGGCACCAACCAGCTCGCCTGGAAGCTGCGCCAGGACCCGCGCGTCACCGTTCTCGAACAGACCAGCGCGCGTCTGTTGACTCCGGAATTGATCGATGCGCCGTGCAGCTGGGTGGTTTGCGACGCCAGTTTCATTTCGCTGGCCAAGGTACTGGAAGTGCCGCTGAAACTGGCGGATACGCCATGCCAGCTTGTCGCCCTGATCAAGCCCCAGTTCGAGGTTGGCCGGGCCGAAGTGGGCAAGGGCGGCGTGGTGCGCGATGCTGCGCTTCACGCCCGCGTCTGCGCCGAAGTGCGTGACTGGATCGAGGGGCTGGGCTGGCAGGTTCAGGGCATTGTCGAAAGTCCGATCAAGGGCCCGGAAGGCAACGTCGAGTTCCTGATTGGGGCACGACGTGGTTAGATCACTGATTCAGCGGGATTGCGCGGCCAAGCCGTCCCCGCCAATATCCGTGGCGATCGCATTCGCGAATCGAGGGTTATTCGATGAGTGAGCTTGCTTCGTCCGCGCAGTTGCGGGCGTCCTTTCTGCGCTGGGCGCTGGTGCTGGTGCCTGGAATCGTGCTGCTCGGCCTTCTGTCGGCGGCCATCGCTGGCAGCGGACCGGGTAACCCATGGTTCGCCGATCTGGTGAAACCGGCGCTCTATCCGCCCGCCGCGACCTTCGCGATCGTCTGGACGATCCTCTATATCCTGATGGGCCTGGCGCTGGCGATGATCGTGACCGCGCGCGGCGCTCCGGGGCGCGGCGCGGCGATTGCGGCATTTGCGGCGCAACTGGTGCTTAACCTCGCATGGTCGCCGCTGTTTTTCGGAATGCACAAGATCTCGATCGCGCTGGGGGTGCTGGTGCTGATCGATGTCATGGTGGCGATGACGGTCTGGCTGTTCTGGCGGGTGCGTCCGCACGCGGCCATGCTGCTGTTGCCCTGTCTGGTATGGGTGCTGTTCGCGACCGCGCTCAACTGGCAGTTTCTTGAAGCAAACCCGAACGCCGATGGTGGCAGCGGGTCCAGCGTCTCGGTCGACCTGCAATAAGTCCTTGCGTGGCGTCGGTGCAGCGACCATCTAGCCGCCATGCAGAGTGAAAACCCCCTGTTCGCCGACCTTGCCAAGCTGTTCAACAGCGCGGCAGGAACCATGGCCGGAATGGGCCGCGAAGCCCGCGATTCGGCGCGTGAGCGCTTTCGTGAGGCGATGGGCGGGCTCGACTTCGTCGGGCGTGACGAGTTCGACGCGGTCAAGGACATGGCAGCCAAGGCGCGCGAAGAAAACGAGGCGCTTAAGGCCCGGATCGACACGCTGGAAAAGGCGTTGAAGGCCAAGACCAAGGGCTGAACCGCTCCGGCGCGGCCCATGGATCTGCGCGAACCCGCTATCGTCTGCGCCGCGCGCCATCATGGCGAAACAGCGGTGATCGCCCGGCTGCTGACCGAGCGGCACGGCATGATCGCCGCTTATGTCGCGGGCGGGCGGGGACGGGCGCTTCGCCCGGCGCTGGTTCCGGGCAATCTGGTCGAGACCGAACTGCGTGCGCGATCCGACAGCCAGTTGCCGTTCGCGCGGATCGAACTGCTTGAAAGCCGCGGGCCATGGCTGACCGAACCGCTCGCTGCCGCGGCCTTCGCCTGGGTGACCGCGCTGACCGCCGCCGCGCTGCCCGAGCACCAGCCGTATCCGACGTTGTTCACCGCCCTGTCGGCATTGCTCGACGCGGTATGTCATGCCCCCTCGGCACGCGGCTGGATGCCGGGATTGATCGGCTACGAGACGCTGCTGTTGCGCGAACTGGGCTATGGCGGCGATCCACCCCCAGCTACTGACGGTGACTGGCTTGCCA
>JAFEEP010000165.1 GCA_018241045.1 Pseudomonadota bacterium
ACACCGCCGGCACGCTGGCCGCGTCGGGCGGCGACGGCGCGCTGACCTGGGCGCTGGGCACCACCGGCGCGCCTGCGGGCTTCAGCTATGTCGCCAATGGCACCGGGGTCGACGTGTTCCAGGGCGCGACCAAGGTCATTGCGATCACGCTAGACACGGCGACGGGCGCCTACACCGTGAACCAGCTTGCCCCGGTCATGCATCCGGTGGGCAGCGACGAGAACAACGTCGGCCTCACCCTGACCTATACCGTCACCGACGCCGACGGCGATCCGGCCAGCGGCACGCTCAACATCAGCGTCAACGATGACACGCCGACCGTTTCGGTTACCGGCACCGCGCCGAACCTGACCGTCGATGAAACCAACCTTGCGGTCGATGCGACCCAGGACCTCAGCGGCATCTTCACCCATTCGTTCGGCGCCGACGGCGCTGCGGCGGGCGGCGGGGTTGCCTATAGCCTGGGCGTGACGGCCGGGCCGAGCGGGCTGGTCGACACGCTGACCGGTGATCCGGTCAACCTGGCGATGAACGGCACCGTGGTCGAAGGGCGCACCGCAGGCGGGCTGCTGGTCTTCACCGTCAGCGTCGATGCCACCGGCCACGTCACGCTCGACCAGAGCCGCGCGGTGGTTCACGATCCCAACCTTGGCCCCAACGACGTTGCCACGCTGGCGGCGAACCTCGTCACCCTGACCCAGACCGTCACTGATGGCGATGGGGACAATGCCTCGGCTGTCGCAGGGATCGGCGATCACCTGCAGTTCGTCGATGACGCGCCGAGCGCGGGCAGCAACCCGATCACTCACCTCAACGAGGACGTGCTGTCCGGCGGCTACCCGGGCGGCACGGGCGACACCGGAGCGCCGGACAACCTCAGCGGCGTGCTCTCGCACACCTATGGCAGCGACGGTGGCTCGATCGCCTTTGCCACCACGGGCGCTCCCGCCGGGTTCCAGTACGTCGCTTCGGGATCGGACATCCTGATCCAGCAGAACCAGGGCGGGACCATGGTCACCGTGGTCACCGTCACGCTCAACAGCGCGACCGGCGCCTATGGCGTCACGCTGGACGCCCCGGTGATCCACGCTGCTGGTGGTAACGAGAACAACCAGGCCTTCACGCTGAACTACACCGTCACCGATGGCGATGGCGATGCGGCGCCCTCAACTCTGGTCATCTCGGTCAACGACGACACGCCGGTTGCGGTAAGCGACGTTGATTCGGTTACCGAGGACGGCCCGTCGATCGCCGATGGCAACGTCTTCACCGGTGTCGGCGGCAGCGATGCCAACACCACCGACGGCGCCAAGGATTCGATCGGCGCGGATGGCGCGGCGATCGGCGGCCCGGTTACCGCGGTCGCGTTCGGGGCCACCACGGGGACGGTCGGGACCGCGCTGGCGGGCACCTATGGCTCGCTGGTGCTCCATTCCGACGGCAGCTACACCTACACGCTCGACAACGCCAACCCGGCGGTCCAGGCGCTGGGCAGCGGCGACAGCCGGACCGAGGTGTTCACCTACACCATCACCGATCGCGACGGCGACAGCACCACCGCGACGCTGACGATCACCGTCAATGGCTCGAACGACGCGCCGGTGGTGACGCCTTCGAGCACCGCCGTTTCGGAAGAGGGACTGCCCGGCGGCAACCCCGACAGCCTCGGCACTTCCGACACCACCAACAGCGCCACCGCGAGTGGCACGATCGTCGCTACCGACATCGACTCCCCGACATTGACCTACACGCTGGGCACCCCGGCCACGGCGCTGACCTCGGGCGGCGTTGCCGTCACCTGGACCGGCGCTGGTACCGGCACGCTGATCGGCTCGGCCGCCGGCACCCCGATCGTCACCGTGACGATCGGTTCGAACGGCAACTATACCGTGACCCTGCTCGGCCACGTCGATCATCCCAATGCCACTGTTGAGGACAGCCTTAACCTGGTCGTCCCGGTCAATGTCTCGGACGGCAGTGCGACCACCCCGACCACGCTGACCGTCTCGATCGAGGACGACAGCCCCATCGCAACCACGGGCACTACTTCAGGCACGGTCAATGAAGATGGTCTGGCAGGCGGCATCCCCGGCGGGATCGGTGATGTCGGGGGCACCGCGGTCACCGCCTCCGGCTCGGTCGCCGGACTGTTCTCGGGCGGTGCGGATACTGCGCCGCACTATGCCTTGACCGCACCTTCAGGCCTGCCCTCGCTGACGTCGGGCGGTGTCGCGGTGACCTATTCGGTTGCGGGCAACGTCCTGACCGCGACTGCCGGGGCCACGCCGATCTTCACCCTGACGCTCAACGGCGCTACCGGGGCCTGGACCTTCCAGCTCCAGGGGCCGATCGACCATGCGCCGGGGCTCGACGAAAACAACCTGACGCTCAACTTCGCCGGGATGGTCCAGGCGGTTGATGCCGATGGCGACCGCGTCACCGCGACGGGCACTTTCAGCGTCATCGTCAACGACGATACGCCGGTGGCCCACGACGACGCCGTCACGCAGTCGACCGAAAATGCCGCGGTGACGATCAACGTTTTCGCCAACGACCAGGGCGGGGCCGACGGCACGCTGGCTTCCAGCACCGCGCTGGTCGCTGCGTCGCTGCACAACGGCGCGGGCGCGGCGACCGGCACGCTGGTCAACAACCACGACGGCACCTTCACCTACACGCCGGGAACGGGCGAGGAAGGGACGATCAGCTTCCAGTACACGATCACCGATCGCGACGGCGATACTTCGCAGGCGACGGCTTCGATCACGCTGCTGCCCGATTCGGTGCCGCACCCGGTCAACGTCGTCGCCTCGGTCGACGACGATGGTCTGGCTGGCGGCAACCCGCTGAGCACGGCGGGCGACATCAATGCCAATGTCGGCGATCTCGATGGGCCGGCCTCGAGCGAAGCGAGCTTCCGCGGCCAGATGACCGTCGATTTCGGCGGCGACACCGGCACGGTCAGCTTTGCCAACCTTAACGGCACCACCGGCACCGTCGGGACCGAATCGGTCACCTACGCCTGGGATGCAGCGACCTACACGCTCACTGCGACCAGTGCGCGTGGCGCGCTGTTCACGGTCAGCCTGACGCCGGCGGGCAGCTACACCGTGACCCTGCTCGAAAACGTGCTTCACCCCTTGGGTGGCAACGAGAACAGCACGGTCGTCACGCTCAACTACCTTGCCGCCGACAGCGACGGTAGCACCAGCACGGCGGGCACGCTGGCGATCACCTTCAACGACGACATGCCGACCGCGGTTGATGATGCGGTGACCCAGGCGACCGAGAACACCCCGGTGACGATCGACGTCTTCGCCAACGATCACCAGGGGGCCGATGGCGTGCTCGCCTCGACCACCACGCTGGTCGCGGGATCACTGCATAACGGCGCCAACGCGGCGACCGGCACGCTGGTCAACAACCACGATGGCACCTTCACCTACACGCCGGGTCCTGGCGAGCAGGGGACAATCACCTTCCAGTACACGATCACCGATGGTGACGGCGACACCTCGCAGGCTACCGCCTCGATCACGCTGCAGCCCGATTCGGTGCCGCAGCCGGTCAATGCCGTCGCTGCGGTCGATGACGATGGCCTGGCGGGCGGAAATCCCGGCGGCGTCGGCGATATCGACGCCAATTCAGGCGAGCCGGGCGCGACACCAAGCGAGGCGATCTATACCGGGGCGTTCAGCGTCAACTTCGGCAATGACACCGGCACGGTCAGCTTTGCCAACCTCAATGGCACCACCGGCACGGTCGGTACCGAAACGGTGAGCTATGCCTGGAATGCGCTCACCAACACGCTGACTGCCACGGGTCCGCGCGGGGCGCTGTTCACGGTCAGCCTGACGCCTTCGGGCGCCTATACGGTGACCCTGCTCGACAACGTGCTTCACGCCGCCGGCGGTAACGAAACCAGCACGGTGGTCGATCTGCACTACCTTGCCGCTGACAATGACGGCAGCAGCAGCACTGCGGGCCAACTGTCGATCACCTTCAACGATGATACGCCAACGCTGGGGACCATCCAGAACCAGCAGGCCAGCAACGATCCGACCCAGACGCCGGCAGTGGGCACGCTCCACTTCTCGGCCGGGGCGGACGGCTTCGGCAGCCTGACCATCGGAGCCAACCTCGCCGGGATCACCTCGGGCGGGCACGCGCTGGTCACGCAGCAGGTCGGCAATGTCCTGACTGCCTATGCCGACAACAACAACAGCGGCACGTACGATGCGGGCGACTCGGCGGTATTCACGCTGACGGTCAATCCCACGGCGGGCACTTCGGGCCAGTACGTCTTCGATCTGCTCGCGCCGCTCGACACGACGACCACCAATGCCTCTATCGGCGGCGCGTCGTCGTTCGGCGCAGGCCCCACGGCAACGCAGATTCTCAGCAGCGGAGCGACGAACATCGCGGTCGTGTCCGGCTGGTCGGTCGGTGGGTCGTTCGACGCCGCACACTGGTTCGATGGAACCAATGCGCTGCCTGGCGGGCTGACGCTGAGCGCCGCCAACGGAACGGATGGTGGCAGCGGCGTGGCGGGCCAGAGCGTCGATGCGGGTGAGTGCAGGAGGATCGACTACGGCTCGCCGACGGACGATTTCGACGGTGCCGGTCCCTATCAGGCCGCTCCGATCACCTTGCCAGAAATCAGCTATGCGAAGTTCAACCTGATCGGCTTCGGCTCGACCGAGACGCTGCAGTTCCGTATCCACTACACCGATGGAACCTCGTCGAACGCCAGCGTCAACGGCGCACAGACGGGCTATACGCTGAGCGCGCCGGTTGGAAAGTTCATCGATTGGATCGATATCTACGGTCCGAATGTCGGCAACGGATCGGGCAAGATTTCGCTGACTGACGTCGGCGTCACCTCGACCACGATCGACAAGACGCTGCCCTTCAACCTGCAATTGACCGATGGCGATGGCGATCCGACCGCCACCGGCAGTTTCTCGGTTCACGTCCAGACCGGAGCATCGCCGCTGGCTCCGGCCGCGCCGATCGCGGTCGACCTCAATGGCGACGGAGTGCATTACCTGGCCACCGATGCTGGCGTGACCTTTGACTACACCGGCAGCGGCCAGAAGGTTGCGACGGCCTGGGTCGATGGGCACGACGGCCTGCTGGCGATCGATGCCAACCACAGCGGCAGCGTCGATAGCGGCGCTGAGATCGTGTTCGGCGGCAATGGCCTGACCGACCTTCAGGGCCTCGCTGCGACCTATGACACCAACCATGACGGCGTGCTTGACGCCAAGGATGCCGCCTTCGCCCAGTTCGGCGTCTGGCAGGACGCCAACAGCAACGGCGTCAGCGATCCGGGCGAGTTCAAGACTCTGACCGAGCTTGGCATCGCCAGTATCAACCTGACCAGCAATGGTCAGGCGGGTACGGCGGCGGGCGGGGACGTCACGGTGTTCGGCACGACCACCTTCACCCGCACCGACGGCACCACCGGGACCGCCAGCGATGTCGCCTTCCTGACCTCGGCGCTCCAGCGCCAGGCCCAACCGGCGGAACTGGCGACGGTCAGCGCGGCGGCGGCCGGGCTGCTTGCGGCGATGGCGCTCGATCACGCCAATGCTTCGGTGGACACCGGGCTGCCTTCGGCGACGGTTCACACGATGGATCTGCCTGCAGCTGCGGCCCTGCCCAGCCTCGATCTGACCGAAACGACGACGCAGCCTGCGTCGATCCAGCTCTCGGCACAGATGGCGACCAAGGTGGCGGCGCTGGTCGACGGCCACGGCCGGGCCGACCTGACCGACGCGGCACGCGATCACGCCTCGCTCGACCAACTCGCTGATCACGGCGTGGACAAGGGTGCCGGTGACGCCCAAGCGGCGGCCAAGAGCGCGCTGTTTGCCGCCCCGGACGCTGGCCATGCCGTTATGGACGCGCTGCTGACCACCACCGTCGCTCCGGCCGAGGCCAAGGCCGCTGCTCCGGCGCAGCCCGCGGTGGCCGAGGCGCTGGCCGATGCCACGGACAATCACGCGGTCGACCACATCGTCGATCACTTCACGGCAACGGGGGCCGTGGAACTGGGAGCTTCGCCGAAGGCCGGGGACTTTGCACTCCAGGGACTGCTTGACAGCAGCGTGCAGGGAACCGGGCATGACGCGGGTGCGCCGCACTTCAATCTGATGCAGGCGCTCGATCACGAACAGGCGGCTGCCATGGCGTGACGCAACCAATACGAGACCAAGTACGAGACCGAATACGAGACTGCAGCGAAATTGGGGAATATCGCGATGCAATATGATGTGAAAACGATGATGACGGCGCTCGCCGTTGCAGCCGTGGCCGTTCCGGTCGCGGCCCATGCGCAAGCCAGCGGGAACGACCTGATGGGAATGTCGGTCTCCGCGCTGAAGGGAGAGATCGGCAACCGCTACAACGCGGCGCTTGGGCTGACCAATGACGGTTCGGTTTCGGGCGCCGACAACCCGCGCTACCTCTGGGCGATCCAGGCCAAGGCCCAGTGCGGCGTGGCGCTGGGCTTTCTCAAGAGCGGGACCAAGGATCCGGTGTCGATCGGCAAGTGCGTCGATGCCGCCAACCGGATGAACCAGCAGCCCGTCGCGATCGTCGCGCCGCCGCCGCCGGTGGTGGCTGACAATCCGGCCTGCCATGAAAGCATTGCCGGGATCGTATTCTTCGAGTGGAACAGCGCAGTTCCGCCCGAAAGCGCGATGCCGATCATCCAGGCAGCCGCGCAGAACCTCAAGTCGTGCGGCTGGAAGGGCCTGACCGTGACCGGTCATACCGACCGTTCGGGCAGCGATCCCTACAACAACGCGCTGTCGGTGCGCCGCGCCGACGCGGTGGCACAGATGCTGGGCGCGCAGGGTGCCGATCGCGGGGCCCTGGCCGTATCGGGCCACGGCGAAAGCGAGCCCAAGGTGCCGACGCCTGACGGAGAGCGCAACCCGCAGAACCGCCGCGTCGAAATCACCGTACAGAATTGAATGCAGGGGGCAGGACAATGACCATTCGCACATCGCTCGCCGCCGGCATCGCCACGCTGCTTGCCGGGGTCGCCAGCCCGGCGCTGGCCCAATCGGCACCGGTTTCGATGCAGGACGTCATCGCCGTCGCGGTGAATTCCAATCCCGACATCGCCCAGGCGCAATACAACAAGGAAGCCATCCAGTTCGAACGCAAGCAGGCCCAGGGGCTCTATGCGCCGCGAGTCGACGTGGAGGCATCGGCGGGTATTCGCAGCCTCGACAATCCTTCACGCCGTGCGTTGGGGATCGCGGGGCAGGAACTTTACCCGGTAACGGGTGAAGCGCACGGGGAATGGGTCGCGATCGATTTTGGCCGCCGTCGCGGGGAACTGTTGCGGCAGGCCGCGCGGGTTGACGGTGCCTCGCTGCGCGTGGTTGAGCGGTCAGAATTCATCGCGCTGCAGGTGGCGCGTCAATATCTTGACGTGCTGCTTCAGCAACGGGTGGTTGCGGCCAGCCAGGACAACGTGGCGTTCCACGAAGCCCTGGTGAAAGACCTTGGCTCGGGTGTCGAACAGGGCTCGATCTCGATCGCCGACCAGCAGCAGGCGCAGGAACGACTCCAGGCCGCCAAGGTCCAGACGATCGAAGCGGAGCAAGCCCTGACCGAGGCGCAGATCCAGTTGCGCACCCTGTCGGGGCTTGATGTCAGCGCGGTAATCCAGCCGCCGTTGCTGGCCGAAGCGATGCCCGCTTCGGTGGCCGAGGCGGTCGGGTTGGCGCGGACGCACAACCCGCTGGTGCGCGAGGCCGAAGCCGATGTGGATGCCAGCCATGCTCAGGCCGATAGCGTGAAGGCAAACCAGTTGCCCAAGATCGGTATCGATCTCGACGGCCGGGTTGGCAACGATATCGATGGCTTCTCTGGAGCAACGCGCGATTTTCAGGCGCGCGCATTCTTGCGCTGGAACATCTTCGATGGCGGCATCAACCGCGCCAATTATCAGGAGATGGTGCGCCGGGCGAGCGAATCGCGCTATCGGCTTTACTCGGTTGTTCGTCAGGCAGAGCAGGACGTGCGCACCGCCTGGTCGAAGCTTGACACCCAGACCCGGCTGACCAGCGACCTTGAAGTGCAGAGCAAGGTCAGCGATGATCTGCTGCTGTCCTATCGCAGCCAGTTCAACGTCGGTCGCCGCTCGCTGCTCGACGTGCTCGATTCACAGAACGCGCGGTTCAACACCCAGGTTCGCCTGGAAACCGCGCGCTTCTCGGGGATCTTCGCACGCTACCAGACGCTCGCGGCGACCAACCGTTTCCTCACCGCGATGAACATCGCGCCCGGTGCTGGGGCCGGCGAGAAGGAGCGCGAACGCTTCAACTATGGCCCGCCCAAGCCGGCCGAAGTGGAATACCGCACCTTGCCCAAGTAAGCGGG
>JAFEEP010000166.1 GCA_018241045.1 Pseudomonadota bacterium
CACGAATTCGGCAGTGTCGTAACCCAGGTCTGCCGCCACGGTGGGTTTGCGGCTCCCGCTCGCCGGCTTGGTGCTGCGCTTGACCATCACCAGCGCGGCCTCACGTTCGGCGGTCCCGGTGGCGGTGGTCGTGTGCACATCGACGATCAGCCCGTGCCTGTTCTCGGCCAAGACATGCGTGGTGTAGCTCAGAAACGCCATGCCGCCGCCCTTGCTCGCGAGCCGCGAATCGGGGTCGGTGCGCGAGACGTGCGTCTTTTTCGAGCGCTTCTTGCCCCGGAAATCAACCTGAGGATTGCGGCCCTGATCCGGCCCAGGCGGCTCATCCGAGCCGTCGCGCGCAGCCATGTTCTTGTGCGAAGCCCATGCCCGCAGCAGCGAGCCGTCTACACTGAAATGCTCATCGGACACCAACTCGGCCCATTCGGCGATCGCCACCACGCCACCGAAGAACTCGCGCATCACGCTCTCCTTGAGCAGGCGATCGCGGTTGGCCGAGAACGTCGAGTGATCCCAGATCGCCTCGTCCAGCGTCAGGCCCACGAACCATCGATACATCATGTTGAAATCGATATGCTCGACCAAGGCGCGCTCCGAGCGGATCGAAAACAGACACTGCAGCAGCGAGGCACGCAGCAGCCGCTCCGGCGAAATCGAGGGACGTCCGCCTTCGGCATAGAGCGCATCGAAATGCGCAGACATCGAACGCAAAATCAGATCTGCGAGCACCTTCACGCGACGCAGCGGATGATCTCGGGGAATTCGATCCTCGAGATTGACGTAGCTGAACAGGGGCTCTGTTTATGGTCGGTGCCGCGCATCGGAACAATTGAAGTGGTAATGCAGATCGTATTGTAATGCCCGGGAAAGCCTTGCCGTTGCTCGGGTCTGGCTAAATCAACAGCCTGCTAGCCATCGTCGCGACGGCCTTGGCGATGTTGTCGACGTTATGAGATCGGCGTCGGGAGAACAGCGTCATGTAGACACCATGATGCGGTTGGCGAAGGCGCTGGGGTTGGGGTTGTGCCGGTAGCAGCGCTGCCGGCTTGGGGTTGGGGATGCCAAACGCAGCGCAGCGGGGCGGGCAAAGCCGACCCCAAGAGGCAAGCGCGCAAAGGCAACGCCGGTGTGCATTGGCCTGCGATTCAGTGATGCTTCAAGACTAGCGACGGGGAGCAGTTCTGACGCTGAACCTATCTGAGGTAGGACACGCAACCGTGTCACCTGCCGTCCTTGGAGTATCTCGTCCGCCGACGCCCTGCTGCCGACAGCCGTCATATTGATGGCCGAGCGCCATCGAGTGCGCGCTCACGATCGGCGAATTGGGCTGGCGGCTCGAACCGCGGCTGCTATGCTTTCGTCAAATAGATCTCCGAAGGAGATGACGCGTATGTGCCGCTATTCCATGACTTCAATGATGGCGATAGCGGCCGCACTCGCCTCCCTCGTGTCAGGTACGACGCTAGGGGCGCCGCAGACTTGCGCCCCGTGCATCGAAGATCCGCCCAGGCTCGTCGCAGCCGCCGACGGCACAGCGATCGCGTCGGTAGAGGTATGCAACCGGAGCACGGACGCGGTCCCGTTGGCCCTTGCTCTGAGCGATTTCATAGCGCACGGCGTCGGCAACGACCCTTTCCCCCTCAACACAACGCGACACCTATCGGCTGAATCCGCCGCCGATCGCGACCTGGTCGAAGGCAAGACCAAACTCGGCCAACGCTGCGTTGCCGTGAAGCTTGAGGTATCAGGCTTGTGGCAGGCCGGTCTTTCGATCGGAACACTGCGAAACGGCCCGGACAAGCTGTCGGACTTGCAGGCGATCAATCTGCACGCGCCGTTTCACGTCAAGGTCGACGGGCCCAATCCCGACAAGGTGGAGCTGCGCATGGTCGACGGCCAGTCTATCGAACTTCATCTGCGCAACGAGGACACGATGGGATATCGGTTCCGCTGGCAACTCGACCTGCCGGGTCGCCCGGCAAGCGGCATCGCCCACGTTCGACCGAATCGTTCAGTGACGTTGCGGGTTCCCGCCGCATCCAGCGAGAACCGGAGTCCGTGGCTCGAGTCGGGCTTCCTCCGCACCGCTACGCGCGCAGGGCAACTGGTGGTCGAGTATGAACCGGATGCGAGCCTCGAGCCCTATGCGCTACCGCGGCAGCGCTTCAAGGTAGAGGCCACGATCAGCCGCTACGACCCGGTCTGGCAGATCGCTTTCAATACCTTTTTCGTCGTCCTGCTGTTGCTGGCAGGAATTATCGCGTCGCTACTGATCAACTACACGCTGCCGATGCAGCGCCGCAGGGTCGCCGCTAAGCAGCGACTGGTGCAGCTTGAAGGCCAGCTGGCCGGTCTGGGTGCGCTGGTGCCGGCTCGGCTGTTGAGCCTGCTGCGGGTCGAGAAGCGGCGCCTGCGCGAGGAATTGCGCCACTTGTGGCCGGTCGACCCGACAACCGAGACCGCGCTGACAAAATTCGAGGGCCAGATCGACTGGATCGAGCGCCGCATAGCGCTCGTCGCCTCTGCTGGCGATCACCTATCTGCGCTTTATGGCAGCGCACGGCTGGCGGTGCCTGAATCTGACCAGGTTCGCAGCGCCTGCCAGACGGTGTTCGAGGTTGTCGAGAAGCCGCATGCCGGTGACGATGACATCAAGCGCGCGCAGTCGGAGCTCAACGAGGCAGCACGACTACGCACCTCGGCTACGCTGCCCCCGACCGAGGCCATGCTGAAAGCCCTGGGTGATCGTGCGGCGGCGGTGCGCGTCCGGGTCGCTGCGGGTGTCAATCCCGTGGGCCACGAGGCGGCCTTCGACGAATTGGTCAAGGCCCTCCTGCTGAATGTGCCCGACAGGCTGCCGACGGCGGTCAGCGGTGCCGACTATGCCGATGTCGCGCTGGCGGTAGCCAAAGCCGAGGTCGTGGCAGATTTCAAACACCTTCTCATGGGTGCCCAGAGCGGCGACGTACTGACAAATCGCACTGCCCGATCTACTGAACTGCTGGACGCCCTGCGCCCAGGCCCCGAGGAATCGCTGACTCATGCGCGTGCCATCGTTCTTGAGGCCGAACAAGGCGTCAGCGAAGCCAATCTCGTCGATGCTCTTCGTAAGATCGCGACGGCCGACCTCTGGATCGCAGTCGATCCGCCCCGGCCCCTGCCGTACCAGCGGGTAGGCCTGCGAGTACACCTGCGGCAGGCCGGCTTCGACGAAGCCGCCGCTCGCAGCCGCATCGAATGTCTCTGGAGCGTGACGGGCGGCGATATCGAGAGCGACGATTGGACGGCCAGCTATTTCTTCGAACAGCCGCAGACGCCGAGCTGGTATCGGCGCGGCCTGGCGTACCTGATGAAGCGCGAGCCGCTGATGCCGCAGCCCATCGAAGTTTGGGCCTGCTTGCGTTATCGCGGTGAGGACCTAGTACAGGTGACACCCGTGACGGTAGTAATCGAGCCGCCGAAGTCGTATGCCTGGGCCAGCACGTGGTTGTCACTGGGCACGATGTTCGTGACGATCCTACTCGCCGGGATCGGGTTGGTGACCGGCGCGCTGGAGAAGATTCAGTCGCTCGATTGGGTGTCGGGTGTGTTTGTGCTCCTGGCGCTCGGTTTCGGCGCCGATGTACTCAAGCGGGTACTGACCAAGCCATGACGTGACCCACACGTTACGCGGTGGGCCGACAACGGCAGGATAGAGCATTCTGAGTGAATCGACGCGACTCCCTACTGAAATCTCCAACGCGGCCTGGCGGCCAACAAAGACGCCGTGACGCGATCCGCGAAGATGCGGAGAGGAGGGGGGTACAGCCGGTAGCAGCGCTGCCGGCTTGGGGTGGGGGAGGCCACGCGACGCGCGGCGGGGTGGGCGCAGCCGACCCCAGGAGGCAAGCGCAGCGCGCAGCGAAGCGGCCGGTCCGTGCCCGGCCCCGCAGCGAAGTCCCCCGCCCGGCCACCGGCCGGCCGTTCAGTGCCGCTTTGGGGTATTCACCCCGTTCTCACGGGGTGCCCGCGGTCATTCGCATCGCCGACTGGGGACGTGCGCGCTAGTCCTTCCCGGGCACGGTATCCGATACGGAAAGATGCTGCTTCACGTCCCGCTTGTACGCTGCCCAAGCATCCGCCGGGACCGCGCTGCCGGTGATCTTCATCCAGCCCGCGCGATCCGCTTCCGTGATCGAGTTCCACCAGAGGATGCCCTCCATCGCGTCTCGGTGGATCACCGCCGCGACCTTCCTGTCTTCAGGCTGTTTCGCCATGGCTTCGCCTTCTTTCGGGCATCCCTCGCCCTCAGCGTCCGATTCTCCCTGCTCACGACCTCAGCGAGGGTCCTTGACTCCCTTTGCGTTGCGCCTACTCGCGCGTAGCAGCTCCGCGTTGAGATCCTCAGTGCGCGGCTCACGTTCCTTGATATGGCCTTCGGCGGCGGTCCACGCTGAGGGACGCCCTGCGGAGAGTCCTGCCTCTGCCCATTATTCGGGAAACGGGCGGGCCGTGTGGACGACGTGGAGCACCACGACGCCCGCCGCCACGCCGTTCACGAAAACACCGTCCGGAAGTCGCAGGTCATGCCCCTGAGCCTCGTTCCCGTCACCTGCCGTTCGCGACCGGCTTGTAGTCGGGCCAGCCGTCCGGTCTGTCGCGATCACTGAGCAGAGATAGACATGGGGGCTGGTGACACGACTGTCGGGTCTCCCCCTGTTACTGCGCCGAAGGAATCAGTGCGGTCAGCGTTGCGGAAGGCATGAGCAGCCAGCCCTGGATCAGACGCCCGGCCGATGGATTGCAAGCCACTGCCGCTAACGGTGGCGGAACACGGGCAGCCGCTTGTCCATGAAGGCCTGCAGACCTTCGCGGAAATCGTCCTCGAGGAAGCAGCGGTGGAAGCGCTCGCGCTCTGCGAGCAGGCCTTCGGCGAGGCCTGTCTGCGCACCGCGCACGCTCGCCTTGATACGGCACGCGACCGGGCTGGAGAAGGTGGCGACCCGGCGGGCGATCGCCAGAGCGGTCGAGGCGAGTTCGGTATCGGGAACGACGCGCGACAACAGTCCGGCGGCGTACGCTTCGTGCGCAGTCATGGCGCGGCCCGTGAGCAGCAGATCCATCGCCACGTGCTTGCCCACGACGTGGGCAAGGCGCTGCGTGCCGCCGGCGCCGGGCATTGCCGCGAGCGTGATCTCGGGATGGCAGAAGCGTGCCGATTCGCCGGCGACGACGATGTCGCACATCTCGACAAGCTCGCAGCCGCCACCTGCGGCAAGCCCGTTGACCGCGACGACAACCGGCTTGCGC
>JAFEEP010000167.1 GCA_018241045.1 Pseudomonadota bacterium
CCGGTCCCGCATCGGCCCTGCCGCTCCCCGTCGCGCCGCCTCACGCCGCCGCGGCTTCGGCGGACCTGGCACCCTTCCTCGCCGCGGCGACCACGCCGCTGTCGCGAGTGCTCAAGCCGGGCGACCTCGCACCGGCCCGGCCATTCCGTTTCGCCGGGTCCTTCGACGCGCGCGAGCAGGCCGTTGGCTGCCTCGCCGCCGCCGCCTGGTACGAGGCGGGCAACGATCCGGAAGGGCAACGCTCGGTGATCCAGGTCGTACTCAACCGGGTCAAGCATCCCGCCTTTCCCAAGACCGTTTGCGGCGTCGTTCTGCAAGGTTCGGAACGCCATACCGGCTGCCAGTTCAGCTTCACCTGCGACGGATCGCTTGATCGCCGCCGTCCGCGCGTCGGCGATTGGCAACTGGCCCGGTTCCGCGCCGACAGCGCGCTGAGTGGCGCTGTCGATCGCGAGGTTGCAGGCGCCACCCACTACCATGCCGACTATGTGACACCGTGGTGGAGCAGCAAGCTCGAGCAGCTCGTGAAGGTGGGACGCCACATCTTCTATCGCTGGCCAGGGTCGGGTCCGCTTCCCGGCGGCAGGGCCGGGGAGCAGCCCGAAAATCCCACTGCCCTGACCCGGCTGGGCATTGCCACCGACGGCGCGTTCACCGGGCGCAAGCCCGCCTTGGCCAACGGCCCGCAGATCGTGGCGCAGCCGGTCGCGCTCGCCGTGGTGGCGGAGAGCGCGCCGGTGGTCCTCGCCCCCGCGCGGCCGCCGGGTCCGATCGTCATGCCGCTCGACCCCGTGCAACCCAGCGGACGCTGGGCGATCGATGCGTTGCGCCGCTGCGTCGGAGCCACAGGATGCAAGGTGGTCGGCTATGCCGATGCTGCGGTCGCTGCCCGCAACGCCAGCCTGTCCGACAGCCAGCGCGACCTACCGCAATTCGTTCTGATCCGGGATGGGTCCGATGGCCGGGTCGTGGCGATGTGGGATTGCCAGGCGACACCGCGCAGCGATGCCGACCAGTGCCTCCCCCGCCAGGGCGATGCCGTGCGCGCGCTGCTGCGCGAACGTGGTCCGCCCCGATCCTGAGTCCGCGTGCCGATCGGTCTGCCGCAGGTCGGGCACAGATTGTCGTCCAACGGTGGGTGATCCCTTTGAACTATCCAGACGAGGGGTGACCTATTCACCACATGAATTAGTCAGAGAAACAGGGGATAGGTGCTCTATTCGTGAAACCTGCAACTGTTATCATTGCGCAGGGAATACAGACCACCCGTCACACTTGTCGGGGAAATGGCATGACTGATGCCAATGATCGTTCGCGTAAGGCTTTGGAAGGGTTGCACAACTTGTTGACGGACGAGAACAGTTCGCTGCACTTTTCTGATTTCCACGAAATCAGCGAATCCATGATGAGTGGATATGCGCGCTTCGTGAAGCTGGGCGTGCCCGGACAGACGGTTGCGCTGGCGATGCTGGGCGCCACGGTGAACCTGTACCGGATGTTCGAAATGCAGGAAGAACTGCCCGATTTGCTGCGCGGCCTGGCCTCCAGCCTCGAAAGCGAGCGGCGTCAGAGCAATTGAGCGCGCGCGCCCGCTGCCCCCTACCCCCTTTGGGGTGACACCAATGCCATGCTGATCCCGGCCGCGCTTGCCGCTACCATAGCGCCCTGACTTGCCGTGCTGCGTCCCTGACGGACCAGCTTCGGCGGCGACGGAGGACAAGGTGGCTGCTGCGGATGTCTGAGGCAAACCGGCTCAACATCTACCTGGCGATCGCGACGATCGGCCGGGCGAAGATTCTGTGCAAGGTGCTTGAACGCCTCGCCCTGCAGACCCGCCGCCCCGACGGCATAGTGGTGGTCGGGACCAATGCCGCCGATACCGAAGGCGTCAACCGGGCCATGCCTGGCGCCGAGGTGCTGACCTCGCTCAAGGGTCTTTGTCGGCAGCGCAACGTTGCGCTGACCCATATCGCCAGGCGCGCCGACGTGGTGATCTTCATCGACGACGATTTCCTCGCCGCGAACGATTATATCGAGCAGGTCGAACGGTTCATGCTGGCGGACCCGGGTCTGGTCGGCCTGACCGGGCATCTGCTGGGCGATGGCGCCCATGCCAGCGAGATCATGTTCGACGTGGCCGCTCGAATGTTGACGGTGCCGGGCAGAGTCACGGCGCGCGCGTCGCATGACACCAACTGGCTCTACGGCTGCAACATGGCGATCCGCGTCGCTGCGGCCCCCGACCTTCGCTTCGACGAGCGCCTGCCGCTTTATGGCTGGCAGGAGGACGTCGATTTCTCCAACCGGCTGGGGCGGCTTGGACGGATGATGCGGATGCAGGAGTTGACCGGGGTCCACCTCGGCACCCGCTCGGGGCGAATCTCGGGGGTGCGTTTTGGCTATTCGCAAGTGGCGAACATCCTCTATCTGCGTCGCAAGCAGACCATCGGCGCGCGCCACGGCTTTGGCCTGATGGCACGCAACATCGGGTCGAACCTGGCGCGCAGCCTTTGGTCGGAACCCGATATTGATCGGCGCGGCCGCCTGGCGGGGAATGCCCTTGGTCTGATGGACCTGCTGCGCGGACGGATCGACCCCGGCCGGGTCGAGCGATTGTGACCGTGATGGCTGGACAGGCCCCGCCGCAATGCACCTGCTGATCAACGGGCGGTTCCTTTCGCGTCCGCTCAGCGGGGTCGATCGCACCGCGCAGGAACTGATTCGAGCCCTTGTCGCACAGCAGCCGGGCCGGCCATTGCAGATCGACTGCGCGGTGCCGCGCGACGCCCCCGAAGATGCGACTATCCGGCAGCGCCTGACCTTGCCCGCCACCAGCCGCATCCACCGATCGAGCTGGCGCGGCTATGCCTTCGAACAGATCGCGCTTGCCCGCATCGCACCGCAGGCCATGCTGCTCAGCCTTTGCAACATCGGGCCGGTAGCGCGGCAGCGGCAACTGATACTGATCCATGATGCGCAGGTCCACGACGCGCCGGAGAGCTATACGCCCGCCTTTCGTGCCGCCTACGCGCTGCTGCAACCGCGCCTGGCGCGGCGCGCGCGCCACGTCGCGACGGTTTCCGACCATTCACGCCGCCGCCTGCTGGCCAACGGCATCGGTCGCCCCGGATCGATCGCGGTCATCGCCAACGGAGTCGATCACCTCGATCGGGTCGCGTCCGACCATTCGATCATCGGGCGATTGCGCCTTGAAGCGCAAAGCTATGTCCTGGCCCTGACCCATCCGGCGCCGCACAAGAACTTGGCCCTGCTGCATCGTGTTTACCGAACCGGCGATCCTTCGCTGCCGCCGCTGGTGCTGGCCGGCCCCCGATCGAATGAACCCGGCGACGACCGGATCCGCTACACCGGGCGGATCAGCGACGGCGAACTCAAGGCGCTCTATGCCGGAGCGCGGATGTTCCTGTTCCCGTCATTGACGGAAGGTTTCGGCTTCCCCGCGCTTGAGGCGATGACCTGCGGCTGCCCGGTGATCGCCGCGCGCGCCGGGGCAATTCCCGAAGTGGTTGGCGATGCGGCGATCCTGCTCGACCCGCACAATGCGGACAGCTGGCTCTCGGCAATAATTGCCTTGTCGCAGGATGCCCCGGCGCGCGATGCCCTGACCCGCGCCGGACGCCAGCGCGCGACCCGCTTCACCTGGGATCGCGCTGCCCGGCAAGTGCTCGACCTGCTGGGTGCCGGCGCTACAGCCGCGTCAGATCCCGCATCTTGTCGGCAAAGCGTTCCGGCGTGAACAGCCCGGCGCGGGCCAGGGAATCGCGCGGATCGAAGCGGGTGAGGAAGCGTTCCATCTGCTCGACCGTCTCGATCAGTGCCGTGCTGTCCTGCTCGCGATAGAACAGGCCGGTCACCCCGTCCTCGACGCTGTCGAGCGCGCCGCCGCGGCCATAGGCCAGCACCGGGCGGCCCGAGGCCATTGCCTCGACCGGGGTGATGCCGAAATCCTCCTCGGCGGTCACCACCAGCGCGCGGCAGCGGGCATAGGCCTGGCGCAATTCATTGAAGCTCATCCGCTCGACGAAGGTCACGTTCGGTCCGGCCTGGGCGCGCAACTTCGCCGCCATGCTGCCCGTTCCGACCACGACAAGCGGCAGGCCGCTGCGGGTGAAGGCCTCCACCGCGACATCGGGGCGCTTGTAGGGGACAAGCTGCCCAACCCACAGGTAGTAATCGCCTGCTTCGACCGCGGGGGTGAACAGGTTGGTCTCGACCGGCGGATGGATCACCGCCGCATCGCGCCGCCAGACCTTCTCGATCCGCTGGCGGATGAAGTTGGAATTGGCGGCAAACCGATCGACCCGCGCCGAAGAGGCGACGTCCCACTGGCGCAGGCGATGGTACATTGCCGGCATCACCGCCCGGGCGAGCGGATTGGCCGCGCTCTTGTACTGGTGATAATGATCCCAGACATAGCGCATCGGCGTGTGGCAATAACAGACGTGAAGGCTGTCGGGCCGGGTGATCACGCCCTTGGCCGGGCCGGATTCGCTGGAGATGACAAGGTCGTAGTCCGACAGGTCGAACTCCTCCAGCGCCATCGGCATCAGCGGCAGATAATACTGGTAGAACCGGCGGGCGAAGGGCAGGCGGTTGATGAAGCTGGTCTGCACCCGCGCCGCATTGATCGTGTTCGACATCCGCGCGGGATCGTGGACATGGGTGAACAGGTCCGCGTCCGGGAACAGCCGAAGCAGGTGCTCGACCACCCGCTCCCCGCCGCGCATCGCCACCAGCCAGTAGTGGACGATGGCCACGCGCGGTTGCGAAAACCGGCGCGGTCCCTGCTGCGGAGCGACCGGCCGGATGGCACCCTCGTTCACGAATAATACTCGCGGTACTGTTTGTAGTAATAGACCGGATCGTAACGGCCGAAATAAGCGCGGCGGCGCAGGTCGACCTGGTTGAGGGTCACCCCGCTGACGTTGACCTTGTCGTCAGGCAAGCGCCGTAGCGCCGCGCGCAACGCAAAGGCCGAGGTCTTGCGCCAGTGAACCGCCACGATCGTTGCGTCGGCGCGGCTGGCCAGGGTGCGGGCATAGGCCACCGGCAGGACAGGCGGCAGATCGAGCACGATCCGGTCAAACTGGGTGCGCAGCCGGTCAAGCAGCTCGACGAATTCAGGCCCGGCCAGCAGGTGTTCGGCATCGTCACCGCTCGACACCAGCGGCAGGGTCCAGAACACGTAGTCGTCTTCGAGATTGGTGAAGTTGAGCGGGCTCTTGCCCTCGAGCACCTCGATCAGCCCGACCTGGCGCTCGCGCACGTTGAGCAGGCGGCTGATCCCGTGGCGGCGCAGGTCGCAGTCGATCAGCAGGGTCTTGAGCCCGCTGGTCGCATAGATGTGCGAAAGACAGCACGAAATCACCGTCTTGCCCTCGCCCGGCAGGGCCGAGGTCACCGCGACGACCTGGGCCTGGCCATTGGCCGCCATGTCGACCGAGGTGCTGAGCGAACGGAATGCCTCGGTGAAGACCGAGAACGGCTCGTCGCGCACCGCCGCCATGGCGTTGGGTTGGGCCGAGGTGATCGAACCGAGCAGCGGGATCGAGGTCAGGAACGGCTGGCCCGTCATGCTCTCGATTTCCTCGGGCGTGGTCAGACCGTGGAACATCGCCTCGGCGACATAGGCGGCGATCACTCCCAGGCCGAGGCCGATGATCACGGCCAGGCCAAGGTTGAGCTTGAGGTTCGGGCTGATCGGGCGCTTGGGCATCGAAGCCAGGGTCAGCACCACCGCGCTGGGTCGTTCGCTGCCCTGGGCGGCAAGCAACTGCTTGTAGCTGTTGAGATAGGTTTCGTAGATCGCCTGCGACGCCTCGGAATTGCGTTCCAGCTCGCTCAGGCCAACCATCGCCACGTTGTTCTGCGACAGCTTCGAGCGCGCGCCGCCGAGGCTGGCAGTGAGCGAGGCGAGCCGCTGGTTGGACACGTCGGCCTTGGCCTTGAGGTTGGAGACCACCCGGCCA
>JAFEEP010000168.1 GCA_018241045.1 Pseudomonadota bacterium
AGCTTCTTCGCAATCGACCCGCAGGACGATGCCGACACCGCGCGCGCGCGGATCGCCGCACGTGTCATCTCACTCGATCCGCGCATGGCTGATTCCGTCGGATTGGTCTGCGATCTCACTGGCTATCCCGACCCCGACGCACAAGGAGCCGCACTCGATCCCGAAGCACGCCTGCGTCAGCTCGTCGGGCTGCTGCGTCACCTGATCAAGCTGGATAGCCGTGATCGCCCAACGGTGGTGATTGTCGAGGACCTGCACTGGATCGACGATGCCAGCACCCGCGTTCTCGAACAACTGGTCGAAGGGCGCGAGGGGCTGCGCAATCTGATGCTGTTCAACTATCGGCCGGAGTTCCGGGCGACCTGGATGCAGAACAACAACTGCCGCCAGATTACCCTTGCCCCGCTGGGCGAGGCCGACGTCGGCGGCCTGCTCGACGATCTGCTCGGCGACGATCCCAGCCTGGGCGTGCTGGCGGTGCCGATCGCAACGCTGACCAAAGGGAACCCCTATTTCGTTGAGGAAATCGTCCAAACGCTGGCGGAAACTGGCGCGATCACCGGGCAGCGCGGGTCCTACAGTCTCAACGGGGCGTTCAAGGGGCTTGAGGTGCCGCCCACGGTCAAGGCGGTGGTCGCCGCGCGCATCGATCGCCTACCGCCCGAAGCGCGCCGCGTGCTGCAATCCGCCGCCGCGATCGGCATGAGCTTTCCCGAACCGCTACTGGCAGATATCGCCGACCTTCCCGCCAACGATCTGGCTCAAGTGCTGGGCCTGCTGCGTCGCAACGAGTTCCTGGTCGAACAGGCGACATTCCCGGTGGTCGAATATGCCTTCAAGCATCCACTGACGCTGGAAACGGCACAGGCCAGCCTGGTGAAGACCGAGCGGCGCCGGCTCCACCACCGCGTCGCAGAGGCCCTGGAGCGAGGCGATGATGGGCTAGTTGACGAGCGCGCGGCAATCCTGGCGACGCATTGGGAGGAAGCGGGTGAGCCGTTCAAGGCCGCACAGCATCACCACCGCGCCGCAATGCGGGTGGTGCGGACCGATTTTCCGACCTGCGCATGGCACTGGCAAAAAGTGCGTGAACTGTTGCGCGGCAATCTGTCCACGCCCGAACATTTCGAGCTGATCTTCAACGCCTATATCAACTTGCTCAACTTCAACTACCGCGTCGGAACGGGGATCGAAGCCGCCAAGGAAGTGCTGGCCGAGGGCGACGACCTCGCCGCGCAGATCGGGGACGAGGGGCTGCGGCTGACCCTGGCGCTGTGCTATTCGCGCGCCGTCTGCGCGGCGGGCGATGCCGAAGCCTATTTCCAGCAGGCACAGGCCAACTACAACGCCGCCTTCGCCCAGGAGGTGCCGCACCTGCGCCCGCTGGCGACGGTGCTGTATTGCGACAGCATGGCCCATTCGGCGCGCAATGTGCTGGGGCTTGAGCAGGCGGACAAGGCGATGGCCGCCTGGCCACCCGACCTGCAGCGCGGCTACTGGATCAGCGGCAACAACCCGCACACCTTCTTCACCTTCATCGGCGGGATCTACCTGACCTGGCTCGGCCGCCAGGACGAGGCGCGCGCCCGGTTCGAGGACGCGCGGGTGCGGGCGATCGCCGACGACACGCCCGAAGTGATCGGCTGGTGCGGTTATGGCCTGACCCAGGTCCATACCTGGCTGGGCGATGGCGATGCGGCGCTGGCCCAGGCGCGCGAGGTGGAGGAAATCAGCGAGCGGCTCGGCTCGCCGCTGATCGGGCTCTATCGCCACCTGTGCTACGCCATGGCCTATGGCACGCTGAAGCAGCCAGCCCTGGCCATCCCCGAATCAGAGGCGGCGATCAGGCTCGCCCAGGCATCGGAACGGCACTGGGTTGGCGGTGCCCGTGCGCAGCTTGCCATATCGCTGATCGCCGCGGGCCATGCCGATCAGGCGGTAGCGATCGCGCAGCAAGCGGTTGCCGATAGCGACGCCGCGGGCACCGCACACTTCGGCGCGCTTGCTCGCTGCGCCCTCGCCCGCGCTCTGGTTAGGACCGTGGGCAAGTCCGCAGCTACAGAGATCGACGCGCTCTACAGCGAAGTCGAACGACGGATCGCGGCCGGTTCCGCCCGTGCGCTCGGTCAATACATCGGTGGCTGGCGAGCCGAGGCAGCGCTCCTCACCGCCTAATAGGAACGCGGCAGGCCCAGCACGTGTTCGGCCAGATAACTCAGGATCAGGTTGGTGCTGATCGGGGCGACCGTATAGAGTCGGGCCTCCCGGAACTTGCGTTCGACGTCGTATTCCTCGGCAAAGCCGAACCCGCCGTGCGTCTGGACGCACATATCTGCGGCGGCCCAGCTCGCCTCGCTGGCGAGGAGCTTGGCCATGTTGGCCTCGGCTCCGGGGTTGCCGCCGGTGTCATAGACCTGCGCGGCGTGGTGGACCATCAACTCGGCGGCACGCATCTGGGCATAGCAGCGCGCGATCGGGAACTGGACGCCCTGGTTCCGGCCGATCGGGCGAGCGAACACGTTGCGGTCCTTGGCATAGTCGGTCGCCTTCTGGATGAACCACTTGGCATCGCCGACGCATTCCGCCGCAATCAGGATTCGTTCGGCATTCATTCCTGATAGGATGTAGCGGAAACCCTTCCCTTCCTCGCCGATCAGGCTTGAGGCAGGGATGCGCATATCGTCGAAGAACACCTCGGTGGTCGAATGGTTCATCATCGTGCGGATCGGCTTGATGGTCAGCCCCTTGCCGACAACCTCGCGCATATCGACCAGGAAGATCGACAGGCCCTCGGTCTTGCTCTTGACCTGATCGCGCGGGGTAGTGCGCGCCAGCAGCAGCATGAGGTCGGAATGTTCGGCGCGGCTGGTCCAGATCTTCTGGCCGTTGACCACGTAGTGATCGCCGTCACGCACCGCCACGGTGCGCAGGGACAGGGTATCGGTTCCGCTGGTGGGTTCGGAGACGCCAAATGCCTGCAGGCGTAGTTCGCCATTGGCGATGCCGGGGAGATACTGCGCCTTCTGCCCCTCGCTGCCATACCGCAGCAGGGTGTTCATGATGTACATCTGGGCGTGGGCCGAGGCACCGTTGCACCCCGCCGCCTGGATTTCCTCCATGATCACCGCTGCAGCATCAAGCTTGAGCCCCGAACCGCCGAATGCTTCGGGGATCAGCGCGGCAAGGAAGCCCGAGCGGGTCAGCGCATCGACGAACTCGCCCGGATAGGCCCGCTCCCGGTCCTTTTCGCGCCAGTATTCGCCCGGAAACTCTGCGCACAGCGCCTGCACCGCGCGGCGAATTTCGGTGATGTCTTCGGCTTCTGTCATTCCATCACGCCGGGATCTGGTTGAACGGCACGCCCTTGTCGGGGCGATGATCCTGCGGCAGGCCAAGCACCTTCTCGGCTATGGTGTTGAGCAGCACCTCGTCGGAACCGCCGGCAATGCGCCCGGTCGGCGCATTGAGCCAGCTTGTGCCCCAGTCGGTCTTGACGAAGGCGTGGGGATCGAAGGCGAAGCCCGCATTGCCCTTGAGGTCCATCGCCAGCTCCGACAGTTTCTGGCGGCTGCGCACCGCAACCAGCTTCTGCAACGAACCCTCCGGTCCCGGCTGCATTCCGGCCTGCATCATCAGGAAGGCGCGCTTGGTGATAGAATCTAGCCCGGCGCGCATGGCATGGTTGCGGGCGATGGCGGAACGGATGCGGCCATCCTCGATCGCGGGCTTGCCGTTGATCTCCACCTCCAGCGCCAGTTTGACGAATTCGTCGAGGTGCGGACCGAAGCCCGCACTGTCGGTGGCGATGTAGCGTTCGATCATCAGCGTGTGCAGCGCCACGCCAAAACCGCCGCCCACCGCGCCGAGGCGCTGTTCGTCCTCCAGCCGGACATCGTCAAAGAACACCTCGTTGACGTGGCTGTCCCCGCCGGCCAGCTTGATCGGGCGAACTTCGACCCCGGGCGACTTCATGTCGATCCAGAAATAGGTCAGCCCCTTGTGCTTCTCCACCGTCGGGTCGGAACGGGTGACGATCACGCCATAGTCGCAATACTGCGCCCAAGAGGTCCAGATCTTCTGGCCGTTCATCTTCCAGCCGTTGCCGTCAGGTTCGACCCGGGTGCGCAACGCGGCAAGGTCGGAACCGCCCGAGGGTTCGGAGAACATCTGGCACCAGATTTCCTCACCGCGCAGCGCCTTGCGGACACGCTCCTTCACGAAGGCCTTGTCCTGGCAATAGTTGATCAGGATCGGCACCGGCATTCCCAGCGAAATGCCGAAGAACTGCACCGGCATCCCGAACTGCATTTCCTCCGCATCGAAGGCGATCTTGTGCATATTGGACAGGCCCTGTCCGCCCACTTCGGGCGACCAGTTGATCCCGCCGAACCCGGCGTCATAGCGCGCCGCCATATATTCGCGGCCCAACGCGAGGTCCTGTTCGACCGTGTTGCCGACACGGGCATCGCGGCCGTATTTCGGGGCCATCTTCTCAAGGAAGGCGCGGGCCTTGTCCCGGAAGGTCTCGATCTCGCTCATGCCGCTTCTCCGGTCAGTTGGTTCACCAGCAGGTCCTCCCAGAACAGCAGGTTCCCCTGCTCTGCGGCAAGGCTGCGCGCGCGGCGCATATGCAGGTGCAGGCCCAGTTCCCAGGTCACCCCGATCCCTCCGTGGATCTGCATACAGTCGCGGGCATTGGTGTCATAGGCCTCGGTCGCGCTGATCCGCGCGTCGGCGGCGGCGATGAGAAAGCCTGGCTGGTCTTCGCTGGCAGCAGCGTGGATGCAGTTGGCGCGAGCGATCTCGACCAGGCCGTACATTTCCGCGATGCGGTGCTTGATCGACTGGAACGCGCCGATCGGCTGGCCGAAGGCCTTGCGCGTAATGGCATAGTCGCGCGCGATATGGAGCAGCGCCTCAGCGCCGCCGACCTGCTCGTGTGCCGTCACCACCGCCATGCGGGCAAGAACATCGAGCGCGAGTGCGCGCGCAGCCGCCCCCTCGGCCAGAACCTGCGCCGGGGTATCCTTGAAGGTCAGGTCGGCGTGCAACCGGGTGTTGTCATAGCTGCTGACCGCCCGTCGCTCTACCGCCGCCAGCTCGGCGAGCGTCAGGACCGGCTGTCCACCGGCGCTGGCCCAAACCAGCGCCACATCTGCGCTGGAGGCGCCGACCACCGCGGGCTTGGTGCCGTTCAGCTTGCCGCCCGTCAGTGCAACCGCAGGCTGCGCGGGAAGGATCGCATTGCCCTCGGCAAAGGCGATCGCTGCGGTAACCTCGCCACTGGCAAGGCGCGGCAGCCACGCCTGTTGCAGCGCGCTGTTGCCGCTGCCGATCAAGGCGCTGGAGAGCCCATAGCCCGAAGTCAGGAACGGGGCGCCAGAGGTCGCGGCGCCCGCCGCCTGAGCGACCAGTCCAAGCTCGACCAGACCAAGGCCCAGCCCGCCGAACGCCTCGGGTATGGCCAGCGCGGTCCAGCCCTGTTCGACGGCGGTATCCCAGAACGGCTGGTCCGCCAGTCCGACTTGTTCGAGCAATGCAAGGAGGCGGTCCTTCGCCATCCGGGCATCGAGCACGCGGCGCGATTCGGTCGCTATGGCCTGCTGGCCTTCATCATACAGGATCGACATGGACGATTCTCTCCGTTTCCCCTTCCGTTTAACCGATCGATTAAAAATCGCAATGGACCTTCGCGCAACCAGTTGACGCGCCGCCACGGCGTGGCATTGTGAAGCATTGCCGAACGCAACGGATCGGTGAGGGAGGGACGCACACCATGAAGAAGCGGATGCTGTTTGCAGCGGTCCTGCTGGCGGGAACGACACTGGCCGGATGCGACAAGGTCAGCAAGACGCTTGGCGGCAAGGCCACCGACGTCAAGGAAGCGGCCTATCCCGAACGGGTCTATTGGGGCGACACCCATCTTCACACCGCCAATTCGGTCGATGCCTTCGTGTTCGGCAACCGCCTTGGCCCGGAAGAAGCGCTGCGCTTTGCCCGGGGTGAGGAAGTGACCAGCTCCACCGGGGTCAAGGCCAAGCTCGCCCGCCCGCTCGACTTCCTGGTGATCACCGACCACGCCGAAGGAATGGGATCAACCATGGCGCTCTACAATGCGCCGCGCATCATGATCCGCGATCCCCAGGTGCTCAAGTGGTACGACATGATGCACAAGAGCCCCGAGGAGTCGGTCAAGGCGATGGGCGAAATCCTTCAGGCCCGCGCCAAGGGCACCCTGCCTGAACAGTTTCGCGATCCCAAGGCCAATGCCGAACGGACTCACAATGTCTGGAATACCTACCTCGACACGGTCGAGCGCTACAACGAACCGGGCAAGTTCACCGCCTTCATGGGCTTTGAGTATACCCTGATGCAGGGCGGCAACAACCTGCACCGCAACGTCATCTTCCGCGACGGCAAGGACAAGGTCGGGCAGATCGATCCGCTCGATCCGACCAATGAGCTTACCCCCGACAAGCTGTGGGACTACATGGACGCCTACCAGGCCAAGACTGGCGGCAAGGTTCTGGCGATCCCGCACAATTCCAACGTCTCGAACGGCCTGATGTTCATGATGACTGACGGCGGCGGCAAGCCGATGACCGCGGCCTGGGCCAAGCGCCGCGCCGATCATGAGCCCGTGGTCGAGGTCACCCAGATCAAGGGCGACAGCGAGGCCCACCCCTTCCTCTCCCCTAACGACGAATTTGCCGGTTTCGGCAAGGCCGGATGGGACATCGGCAACCTGATGCTGACCGAGGGCAAGACGCCGAATATGTTCGCGGCTGAATATGTCCGCGAAGCCTTGAAGCGCGGACTGCTGCTGGAGCAGAAGCTGGGCGTCAATCCTTACAAATTCGGCATGGTCGGGTCGACCGACAGCCACACTTCGCTCTCGACCGCCGATGAGAACAACTTCTTCGGCAAGCATTCGGGCGTCGAACCGGGACCGAAACGAGCGATGTTGCCGCAAGGGCTGGGCGCGAAGGCCACCCGCTTTGGCTGGCAGTACCTCGCCGGGGGCTATGCCGGGGTCTGGGCCAGGGCCAATACCCGTACCTCGATCTGGGATGCACTGGCCCGGCGCGAGGTCTATGGCACGACCGGCCCGCGCATGACGGTGCGCTTCTTCGGCGGTTGGGATTTCAAGAGTGATGATCTGAAAGGTGATTGGGTCAAGGCAGGATACGGCCGCGGCGTGCCGATGGGCGGCAATCTGGCCAGCGGAAAGTCGGGCAAGCCCAGCTTCATCGTTTCCGCATTGAAGGATCCCGACGGGGCCAACCTCGACCGCGCCCAGGTGGTCAAGGGCTGGGTCGACAAGGCCGGCAAGCTCCACGAGAAGATCTTCGACGTGGTGTGGAGCGACATGGACAAGCGCAAAATGGCCGGCGGCAAGGTTCCGGCGGTAGGCGACACGGTGGACGTGGCCAAGGCCACCTACACCAATTCAATCGGTACCGCGACGCTGGTGACGGTGTGGACCGATCCGGAGTTCGACCCGACGATGCGGGCATTCTACTACGTGCGCGTCCTCGAAATCCCGACCCCGCGCTGGCCGGCGTTCGATGCGCTGCGCTATCACATCAAGCTTGGGCCCGAGGTAGAGGTCAAGGCGCAGGAGCGGGCCTATACTTCGCCGATCTGGTACACCCCGGCAAACTGAGGACTCCATTCGATGACCTGGCGTGACCGCGCAGCCCATGTGCTGCGCGAACCCCTTGTGCACTTTCTGCTCGCCGGGGCAGTGGTCTATGCCCTGCTTGCCGGACGCGCGCCCGATCTGGGCGAGCGGCGGATCGTGGTCAACGAGGCGGTGGTCGCCCAACTGCTGACGCGGTGGAGCGAAAACTATCGCCGCCCACCCACGCCGACCGAGCTTGACGGCATGATTTCGGACTATGTCCGCGATCAGGCCTATTATCGGGAGGCGCTGCGGCTTGGCCTCGACAAGGACGACGAGGTCGTGATGCGGCGGATGCGCAACAAGATGATCGCGCTCGCCACCAGCGAGGCCGAGGCGGCGACCCCCAGCGATGCGCAGCTTCAAACCATGCTCGACAAGGACCCGGCGCGCTATTCGCCCGA
>JAFEEP010000169.1 GCA_018241045.1 Pseudomonadota bacterium
CCTTCGACGTATCGGAATATGTTGTTGCGTTGGGCAAGGCGACCGGCCTTGCGCCGATCCCGCCGCTGCCATCGGCGATCGCGGTCCACTTCGCCTGTCATGCTCGCGCCCAGAACATGGGGCCCAAGGCTATGGAAATGCTGCGCCTGATCCCCGAGGCCAAGCCCGCGCTGACCGAGCGCTGCTCGGGACACGGCGGCAAATGGGGCATCTTCAAGCAGAATTTCGACCGCGCGGTGAAGGTGGGGCGCCCCGCGGCGCGCAATCTCGTCAAGGACAATCCCGATCTGATCGTGTCGGAATGCCCGCTGGCGGGACCGCATCTCAAGCAAGTCATCGCCAGCAACGGCGCAGAGCCCCCGGCACGGATCGGCCACCCGATCGAAGTGCTGGCCAAAGCCTACGGATTGTAACCATCATGCCCCGCGACGCCCGCACGATTACCCCTGCCGATATCCTGCCGCTGGATCAGTACGAGCTGATCCGCACCGACAAGAAGCAGGATGCGCTGGAGCGCAAGAAGCTGACTCGCCTTTCGGTCGGTCCCCATGCCACGGTGCTGTTCGAGAACTGGGATTCGATGTGGCTCCAGATCCAGGAGATGCTGCGCATCGAGAAGGGCGGCGAGGGGCAGCTTGCCGACGAGCTTGCGGCCTATGATCCGATGGTCCCCAAGGGCAGCGAGCTGACCTGCACCATGCTGTTCGAGATTGCCGACCCGGAACGGCGCGATGCCTTCCTCCGCACGATCGGCGGCGTCGAGGATCACGTCGCGATCCAGGTCGGTGGCCAGACGATCAGGGCGCGCCCCGAAGGTGATACCGAACGCACCCGCGCCAGCGACAACAAGGCCAGCGCCGTCCAGTTCTTCCATTTCGATTTCACGCCCGAGGCGATTGCCGCCTGGCGATCGGGCGAGGGCACGGCGCTTCTGGTGATCGACCACCCCAATTATGGTCATGCCGCGGTCATTGGAAGCGCAACACGCGATTTCCTGTCGCGCGAGTGCTTCTAGCCGGGGGCGTCAGCCGCTCTCGGCGTCGGATGCCACACCCGATCCCTCATTTGAGCGCCGCTTTGATGCGGCCCGGATCGCTTCCATGTCGGGGGCGATCTTCTTGGTGGTGCGCGGGTTCTTGGGTCGCTTGATCTTCACCGGCTTGCCGTCAAGCGCGGTCGGAGTGTCGTCGTCGAAACCGTTTGGACCATAGGCAGGCCCGTTGGCCGATTGGCCTGAACCGCCACCCGCGTAGCCCGGTCCCGGACCGGAATTGCCCCGATCGTTGAGCTTTTCGTAGCCTTCCCCGCTTTCTGCCGTGGGCGGGGCCTTGTACATATCTTCGACCCGGCGCGCGCCGAGCTTGGCCGTTTCCGCCGCGGCCAGTTGGTTGGCGGCCTGCCTGGCCTTGACCGCTTCCTTCAGCTTGTTGTTTTCCCCGCTGGCGAACATCGCCAGCAGTCCTGTCACGATCAGCGTGATCAGCACTATTTGCCTGATCACGAATGGTGAAAGGGGGGCTGTCTGTGGGGCGCGACGCATGGCGGGTTTCTTAAGGGGTGAGAGTTAACCGGTTCAACGCGCAACATGGTTAGGAAAATCTTGCGCTTCATGCGGCGGCGTGAGCGGTGGGACCATGCTTAACCATAGGCTGTAAAGTTTACCGACATTTCACACTCCGCCGCTAGGCCGGTCGCAGGACTGCGAGAAAGGCCGCCGGGGGATCATGATCCGCCTGTTCAAACACTACATTCCGCACGCCGTGCTGCTGCTCGGACTGGTTGATTTCGTGCTGCTCTTTTTCGCAGCCGATTTTGCCTGGCAGTTGCGCGCGTGGCAGATCGGGATGGACCCGGGCGGGTTTGGGGATCGGTTCTGGCCGTCGCTCGGATTCGCCTTGACGATCGAAACCGCGATGATCGCGGTCGGAGTCTATGGCTCTGAATCCCTGCGCTCGATGCGATATGCCGCGGCTCGGTTGATGGTCGCGGTGGGGCTGGGCATCGTCGGCCTGGCGTTTCTCAATTTCATTTTCGGCGGACAGACCTTCTGGCGCTCGACCCTGGCCTATTCGATGGGGCTGGCGCTGGTCCTGCCACTGCTTAACCGGCTGCTCAGCGGGCGCGTGCTTGGCGCCGAGGCCTTCCGCCGCCGTATCCTGGTGCTGGGCGCCGGGCACCGCGCCGAACGGTTGCGGCAGTTGTCGGAAAAGCCCGAGAGCGGGTTCGTGATCGTGGGCTTTGTCGCCATGACCGACGCGCCGCCTGTCGTCAAAACCGCGATCTGCCGCGGCGCGATTGGCAACCTGACCAGCCACGTCGAGGCGCTTGCCGCGACCGAGGTGGTCCTCGCATTGGAGGAGCGGCGCAATTCGCTGCCTCTGGCCGACCTGCTGCGGATCAAGACCACCGGGGTTCACGTCAACGAGTTCGCCAGCTTCATGGAGCGCGAGACGGGGCGGGTCGATCTCGACACGGTCAATCCAAGCTGGCTGATCTTTTCCGACGGGTTTTCCTCGGGTCGTGCAGTTTCGGCGGCGTTGAAGCGAGTGTTCGACATTGCGGCGAGTTCACTGCTGCTTGCGCTCACCGCACCCGTGATTGCCCTGTTCGCATTGCTGGTGAAACTGGACAGCGCCGGGCCGGCCTTCTTCCGCCAGCGTCGGGTCGGGCTCTATGGTCAGGACTTCGACGTCATCAAGCTGCGCTCGATGCGCAACGACGCCGAAGCCAATGGCGCGCAGTGGGCGCAGAAGAACGACCCGCGCGTGACCCGGCTCGGTCAGTTCATCCGCAAGACGCGGATTGACGAACTGCCGCAGACCTGGACCGTGCTGAAGGGCGAGATGAGCTTCGTCGGCCCGCGCCCCGAGCGTCCCGAATTCGTCGGTGAGCTTGAACAGCAGCTACCCTATTACGCCGAACGCCACATGGTGAAGCCGGGGATCACTGGCTGGGCGCAGATCAACTATCCCTATGGCGCCTCGATCGAGGATTCGCGCCACAAGCTTGAATACGATCTCTACTATGCCAAGAACTACACCCCGTTCCTCGACCTGCTGATCCTGCTCCAGACGCTCCGTGTGGTGCTGTGGCGCGAGGGAGCGCGGTGAGATGACGATCTCTGGCGATGGCCTCTGGCCCGGTCTTGCCGCCGTCGTCTGGGCGGCGGGCGCGTTGTCCTGCGTCGTCGCCTCGGCCTGGTTGATGGCCTTGCCGCGCCGCTATGGCAGTGCTCGTCCTGCTCTGGCGGTCGCGCTGGCCTTTACCGGAGCATGGGCGCTGGCTGGGGCCCTTAACGGGGTTCACTCGGTTTCCGCCGGGCTGCTCGATTCGGCGCGCAACTTCGGCTGGCTCTTCGCGCTCTACCGGCTGTTCGCAATTGATGGCCGCCATGCGACGATGGCTCCGGTGCGGCCGATGCTGCTGACGCTGGCTTTCGTTGAACTGCTCAAGGCCGCTGCCGTCGCCATGCTTGCCGTGGCGGCGACGACCGTGATCGACCCGATTGGATTTCACACTGCCGCCTCGCTGGGCCTGCTGGTCGCGATCG